>JALJPA010000420.1 GCA_022969215.1 Colwellia sp.
TCTACGCCACGGCTTTTAAATTCTTCCATGCGGTGATCAAAAGCTAAAAGCTCAGATGGACAAACAAAAGTAAAATCTAAAGGATAGAAAAATACTACTGCTTTTTTACCTTTAATAGCTTCGCTTAATGTAAAGCTATCTACAATCTCGCCGTTACCTAGTACTGCTGCAGCAGTGAAATCTGGTGCTTGACGACCAACTAATACGCTCATTTTATACTCCGTTTTTATTTGTGTTAAAAAGTTTAATTATCTGCCGACAAACAGTGTCGCAGATAGTTAAATATCAATCAGTTAAGATTATGCTTCTGCTGAACTATCGTCTGCTGAGGCATTTCTTGCCGCGGCTTCTTTCACTAAGGTTTGTAATTCACCTTGTTGAAACATTTCCATAATAATATCACAACCACCGACTAACTCGCCTTCAACCCATAATTGTGGGAAGGTTGGCCAATCTGCATATTTAGGTAATTCAGCACGAATGTCTGGGTTCTGTAAGATATCAACATAAGCAAATTTCTCTTCACAAGAAATCAATGCTTGTGATGCTTGAGATGAAAAGCCACAGTTTGGTAATTTAGGAGACCCTTTCATATATAGCAAGATTGTATTTTCGCTAATTTGTTCTTTAATGCGCTCAATTGTATCCATAATACCCTCTGTTAATTAATGCTTATTCTATTAATTTGTCTGCAATATCTACCATATGGAGATAAAAACTAAATTTTCAACTCTGTTCAATACAAGGTAATAGAATAAGTACTAGCATAAAAGTATATTAACTATTGATTTTTAAAATATATAGCCTTGAAACTTGCCCTTACAGCCCCTATATAACTTTATGACCTGAATAAATAATACTTGAGTATTTTACTCAAGTTTATATGAAAACACACCTATTTTTGGTGGGAAATTAGAATTATAACTAGGAGAGTACCATGGCCATTGAATTACCGGCATTACCTTACGAGCAAAATGCTTTAGAGCCACACATTTCAGCAGAAACTTTATCATTTCATTATGGCAAGCACCACAATACATACGTTGTTAAGCTTAATGGCTTAATTGGCGGTACTGAGTTTGAAAATAAAAGCTTAGAAGAGATTGTTAAAAGCTCTTCAGCGGGTATTTTCAACAATGCAGCACAAATCTGGAACCATACTTTTTATTGGAACAGCTTAAGCCCAAATGGTGGCGCTGAGCCAACAGGTGATTTATTAGCTGCGATCATTAGTAACTTCGGTTCTTTTGCTGAATTTAAAGCTAAGTTCACTGATAGTGCTATCAATAACTTTGGCGCTAGCTGGACTTGGTTAGTTAAAAATGCAGATGGTAGCTTAGCGATTGTTAATACTTCAAATGCTGCTACACCATTAACTGACGACGGTGTTACACCACTTATTACCGTTGATTTATGGGAACATGCTTACTACATAGATTACCGTAACGTAAGACCTGATTACCTTAAAGGTTTTTGGGCATTAGCAAACTGGGATTTTGCTCAAGCTAACTTTAGCTAGAAAAGAGTAAATCCGTATATGCCTAGCAAAGGAAACTTTGCTAGGCACTTTCAACACAGAACAATAGCTACCAACTTCATTTTAAATCCAAAGACTCCGCTAAATCCCCGACATTTAATTACACCTGCTTAGCAACTATTAACAATTAGTACCATCAACACCTATCAAACGCGCTTTAGAACATCTGACCTTAACCCATGATTATTCCCTGACAGGCATAAAACTCCATGGCACTACATTAGATTTTTTAAGTAAACAATTAAATTGGAAATGATTTATTGATTAAGTCGGCATGAATAAACCAGTGGTATTTATTGAGACTTTTAAAAATCTGAATAAAAAACCACTACAAAAGCCTGTTACTTAACGTGTATAAAGAACTTGTGAATAATTATTCATTATATTAATTTAACAATTAGATCAAAAAAATCGCTTTAGTTTTTCTAATGCCAGACTGTATTTTTTTTAGTTTGTCGAAAGGCGGTATCGCTATTATGATAGCTTTGTTTTCTGAGTTAGCGCAATGATAGTTCCTCTTTCTCCCAAAGAGATATCATTAACCGGATTACTTGAACTGATAGATTTTTATCTTTTCTCTCTGACATGTTTCTTGGAATTTAACTTCCTTCTATCA
>JALJPA010000421.1 GCA_022969215.1 Colwellia sp.
CTTGGTACGAACAATCTTTATTCACAGACAAGTACTGAATGAACTTTTTAATTATTGGGAACTAAGTCATGAAAGAATTTATCCAATCCCTACCTAAGGTCGAACTACATCTTCATATTGAAGGCACACTTGAGCCTGAGCTAATGTTTGAGCTAGCAAAGCGAAACAAGGTTGATATCCCCTTTAATTCATTTACAGAAGTTAGGGATGCTTATAATTTCCATAACTTACAGTCATTCTTAGACATTTACTTCCAAGGAGCCAATGTACTTATCCATGAGCAAGATTTTTTTGAGCTAACTTGGGCCTACTTACTACGTTGCAAAGAGGATAATGTTTTACATACCGAAGTTTTTTTTGACCCGCAAGCACATACCGAGCGTGGTATTAGCTTTGATACTGTAGTTAACGGTATTCATCGTGCGCTAGACAAAGCGGCAACGGAACTAAATATTAGCAGTAAACTAATTATGTGTTTCTTACGCCATTTAGATGAAGAATCAGCATTTGAAACCTTAGAGCAAGCACAAGCTCATAAAGATAAAATTATTGCTGTCGGCTTAGATTCAACCGAGGTTGGTAACCCTGCGGGTAAATTTGAGCGAGTCTTTAAACAAGCACTAGAGCAAGGTTTTTTAACGGTTGCCCATGCTGGTGAAGAGGGAGCGGCAAGCAATATCTATGAGGCATTAGATTTACTCAAAATTACTCGCATTGATCATGGCGTTCGCTGTACTGACGATGAAGAGTTAGTAAAGCAGTTAGTCACCGAGCGTACTCCACTAACCGTTTGTCCACTCTCTAATATTAAGCTAAAAGTATTTGAGCGTATGGAGCAACACAATATAGTGTCTCTGCTGCGAAAGGGTATTTGTGTCACCATTAATTCTGACGACCCCGCCTATTTTGGTGGCTATATGACAGACAATTTTTTGGCAGTAAATAATGCGCTGCCGATGAATAAAACTGAAATTTCCCAATTTACTTTAAATGCCATTGAGGCAAGTTTTATTTCTAAAAGTGAAAAACAGCGACTAACAATAGCGACACAAGATTATATAGAATTGCATCAATAGACTTTGATTAAATAACGACAAATGTTTTATTAGATTGCCAACATAAACATAAACATAAACATAAACATAAACATAAAGATATGCATAAACAAAGCAGATTTTCATAGACTATTTTCTCTTACTATATTCTGGCTGCTTTGTGGCTTATTTTTTTATCATCATGCCTTATTACTACCCTTTCACCAGCTACTAATATCCCCCTGAACGATTAAATACGTTTAATTACTGCAAGCAGCACTCAAGGCGTTGGCACTAAAGTACCATATTGCACAATAAGGCAATGCGCCATGATGGCAACATCACACAGTCAACTAAACCAACCTTATGTTATCTACAATAAAGCACATATTTTGGGTGTCTCTACTCTTAATCAGTCTTCCTACTTTAGCTATTTCTCAGACATTAGCTAACTTCCAACCATTAAATAGTTTTGGTGATAATCCTGGTGAGTTAACCGCAAGTTACTTATCGCCATCTAAACAGGCTAAATCCCTGGTGGTACTTTTACACGGCTGCGTGCAAAAGGGTGAAACTCTAGCGAAGCAAAGTGGTTTTGTCGCGTTAGCTAAGCAATATAATTTTACCTTGTTGTTACCACAGCAAAGCCAAAAGAATAATGTAAAGTCGTGTTTCAATTGGTTCTCAGAGCAAGATAGCGCTAAAGATCAAGGTGAAGTGTTGTCGATCAAAAATATGATCAGCGCAGTAAAAACACAAGCAGGCATAGAACAGGTTTATATTGCTGGCCTTTCTGCTGGCGGTGCTATGACCAGTGCGCTGTTAACGCACTATCCCGATTTATTTTCTGCTGGCGCCGTTATTGCCGGTTTACCTTACCCTTGTGCTAATGATCTAGCTAAAGCTATTTCTTGTATGCGAAATGGCCCATCGCAGTCCGCAATAGAGCTAGTTAGCATCGCAAAGCAAGGTAATTCAGCCATTAAAAAATGAAAAAGCATTACAATAAAAAAACAGGAGCTGACCTTGGCTACGACCCGAACAGGTTTTTTTATCCACGCCGTTTATTAAAAACATAACACACATCAAATATGCCTACTTTGGCCCTGGGT
>JALJPA010000422.1 GCA_022969215.1 Colwellia sp.
AATGCTTTGGCTTGAATGCGTGATAAACCATAGTTAATGCTTTCCAAGCGATGTTTATTAGACGTATTTTTTAAATCAAGGGAGTCTAGTATTTCTTTATTAGCATATAACCAGGGGTAGGTTGAACTGGTCGATTGCTCTAAACAGCCATAAGGATATTTTAGTAAATGTTTCATTTGTTCGCGGCTGTTAAATTCAACCATATTATTTACCGATAACACCGCCTCAAGAGTATTTTCTTTTAAATGAGCGTAATCACTTGGGCTAAAACTAAAAGATTGATCTTTAATTAACGTGGCATTTTTATACTCAATTAATGCTGGATAGGCTGATCGTACGGCGATATGCCAGTTTCTATCGATGGGATAGCCCTCAACCCCTTGTACAGATAGTGATACTTTCGATCGTCCTTCTTGGCTACCAACCGAAACAGGGTAGATCAAAGTGGTTTTTTCTTTGGCTGCTAAGGTGATTTCTTGGCTATTGTTGGCAGTAGCATCACTCTTCGAGTTGCTTTTAGAATCAGCACTAGTGAGACTAACGGGGCCTGTCGTGGTTAAAGCCACGGTTAATGTTTGCGTTTGTTCGGTGGAGTTGTGTAAATCAAGGGCAAAGGTTGAATGGTCACCGGTTGCTAAAAAGCGCGGCATGGCTATTTGACTAACAATAGGTGCAGCGATAGTCATTTCACTTTCCGCAGAGCCAAATTTATCATCGGTAAAAGCGATCGCCATTAAGCGTACTCTGCCGTTAAAGTCAGGAATATCAAAAGCGACAGTTGCGTAGCCCTTGTTATCTACAGCAACTAAGCCACTAAAGAGTGACAGTATTTGTACTTCAGCTTGCGCTTTTTTACCGCCGCGACTTAATTCTGCATCGCCACCAAATTTTTGTTTCGCTAGTGGCGCATCATTTAAGTCAATTAAGTTTTGATACAAGTCTCGGCTATCTACTTGAAAACGTCTTGGTTCAAAAAAGAACTGGTGAACATCAGGTGTATCAAAATCGGTTAGGCTTAAAACGCCAACATCAACCATAGCTAAGGTTAATTTAGCTTGTTGATCAGCATGACCATTCACTTTTACTTTAACTTGGTAGCTTTGGTTAGGATAAATTTCCTTAGCAGACTCTATCTCAAGCTCAAGCTTACGTGACTCGCGGTTAAGTGGTAAATGAATTAAACCGATGGCGCGCGTTGGGGTAATGCGTTTTTTATTATCGCCGTACTGTAAATGCACAATTGAGGCATAAATGTCATGGCGTTGCCATTTTTCATCAATGTTTATCGCAACATTAAGCCCCTCAGCAGGTATGGAAATGCGCTGTGAATAAAGCAGCTTGTCCGACTCTATCAGCAGTAATGCTTCACCTGCTTTTGGTGGCACTATGCTTAATTGTGCAACATCACCTGCGTTATACGAAGCTTTATCCCAAGCGAGCGATACTTTATCTGGACGAGCAGCTTGCGATGATGATTGATTATTTCGCCATGAGCTATACCAGTCATGGCCGGCAAAAAATCGTACACTGGTCATTGTTTTAGTTGCCGCATCGCTAATTTCTAAACGATAACGGCCGTATTCAACGGGCACGTCTAACTGACTGGCTTTATTAGCATTGGTATCGACAGCACTGTTGTATTCAACAAATTCACTGTCTGACCAACGATAATGCCAGCCATCACTATTGTTAAACTCCCAAAAATAACGACGGTCTTCTCTGACTAATTTAACATCTAAGGCAGCGTTTTTAGTTAATTTACCCTGTGCATTTGTGGTAACCACATCAAAGGTAACTCGGCTATTGTGCTCTGGGTTATTTTTAAAATGAGGTTTTATGCCAATGAGCATATTACCCGAAATAACGGTTGTTTGATGGCGTCTTGAAATTGCTCGACCACCCGTTTCAAATAAACTTGCTTGTAAGGTCACTTGTACTGGTGATTTAACCTTAGCCCAGCGATTTTCTATGGTGATTGCTGCTTTGCCTTGGGAGTCTAGTTTTACATCGGCTAATTTATATTGTTGGCTTAGGTTTTTTTCAATAATATTACCAAACTGAAAACCTTTTAATGCATCAAAAGGCTGACGCTGGGGAGTAAGTACAATACGTGATTCAAAGCGATTACCCGATGCTGGCGCACCA
>JALJPA010000423.1 GCA_022969215.1 Colwellia sp.
TTTCCCGAGCGCGATGACACTGTATCGCTGGCAGAACAACTCGCACAATTCGGCATTAGTGAGTTTAGCACCCAAGAATTAGTTGGATTTAGGCATACATTTAGCCACTTCCATCTTGATATCAGTCCATTGTTAGTGGAAATAATTGCTACAACAAGTACGCAAATAATGGAACCTCAAGGGACTCTTTGGTATAACATAGAGCAACCGGCAACTGTGGGATTAGCAGCTGCAACTAAAAAATTATTAACATCTCAAGCATTGAGAGAGGCATAACATGGCTAGAATGGTTTTCTGCACACGCTTACAAAAAGAAGCGGAAGGTTTACGTTTTCAACTTTATCCTGGTGAAGTAGGTAAACGTATTTTTGATCATATTTCCCAAGAGGCATGGTCTGAATGGCAGCAAAAACAAACTATGCTGCTGAACGAAAAAAAATTAAACATGATGGATGAAAATGACCGCATATTTCTTGAACAAGAAATGGTCAAATATCTGTTTGAAGGTCAAGACGTGATCATTGACGGCTTTACCCCAAAAGCTTAATTCGATTGCCTAGCGTGATACTCTAGCGCTAGGCAAGTTTAACCCAGAGAACCAATCAGTCCCATGGCAATATTCCTCACACTACTAATCGCTGTCAGTTGCAGTGTCTTAAGCGCCTGCTCGATGAGTGACTATCAGCATTCAGTCGAACTCGCTAGTCTCAATAATACCACTCAAGCGCTAGAACGACTTTCTTATCAGCAGCCAAATTACCGCGCCAAAACCGAAAAATCCGACGACAAAGACAATACTGCGCTTAACACCTTACAAGATAATTACCGCAGCCAAGTAACCAACCTTTGGGGTGATACTGAACTGTCGTTTTCAACCAATTATCGCTATATCAAATATACCAACGATTACCGCAGTCGCTCAATTATCGACTTTCAACAAGGTAACGTCCGTGTCGAGACACTCGCACAACCAAATAGTCAGCAATACCTTAAACAGGCGATAGAGTACACTCTACTTGCCCCTGAGCAACCTGCATACACAGATTTCTACACCAGTTACAGCTCTGAAGTTAAAGGGAAGCCATTTCTTTATTTACAAGTTAAAGATAATGATGGCAAAGCCATAAAATGGCATTGGCGCGCCTCTCGTTATGCTAGCTATCTTATTAAGCACCAGCGTAAGCAAATAACGATCAATGGTCGTTCGGTAAACGCGGTGACGTTTACGTTAACCGCTAACCATACCAAAGTGCGCAGGCAGCGTTATCAAGCCCAGATTAAACAATCCGCACAACACTATGGCATGGATAGCCACATAGTCACCGCTATGATCCAAGTTGATAGCTTATTTAATCCGTATGCACTCAGCAGCACTGGTCGTATTGGGTTAATGCAAATTTCCAGCTCCATTGGCCAAGATGTATTTCATCAGCAAAAGAAATATCCCTTTAAGCCGCAACCAAACTGGCTATTTAATAACAATAACAACCTAGATATTGGCAGCAGTTATTTATCTTTATTAGATAAACAGTATCTGAAAGAGATCAGCAACCCTAAATCTCGCTATTATGCCATGCTGGCAAGTTATATTGCGGGACCACAAAACATGCTGCAAACCTTCTCGAAGAACAAAAAAGAAGCACTCACCATCATCAATAGCTTATCTTCTTACGAGGTTTACCAAAGTTTCACTAACACTCAATCTCGCGACGATATAAAAAACTATGTATCTGCGGTAAACCGTCATTTTCGTCAACTTAGCCGTTAAACGTTAACAAAACACACGTATTGATGATTAATCAGTCAGCGCATAGGGTTAACCGATATTATTTTCACTAAACTTGGCGAAACAGTTGACGGATCGGCCTAAATTATATTTAATAGCGCTCCATTGCCCGAATAGCTCAGTCGGTAGAGCAGAGGATTGAAAATCCTCGTGTCCCTGGTTCAATTCCGGGTTCGGGCACCAAAATTTGGAAAGAATAAAAAAGTGTAATATTGACTTGTTTTTTAAAATGAAGATGATATTATGCGACACGCATTTAGTGCCGACTTAGCTCAGTAGGTAGAGCAACTGACTTGTAATCAGTAGGTCGCCAGTTCGACTCCGGCAGTC
>JALJPA010000424.1 GCA_022969215.1 Colwellia sp.
TGTTTAATCCATTTTGTTTGTTCTAAGCTCGCTAGTGCAGCTCTAAGTTGGTCAATTAATTAATCCGTTTGGTATAACGTTATTGTGTCGCCTGTATTGCTGTTAGGGCAATGGTATAAACAATATCATCGACTAATGCTCCGCGTGACAGATCATTAACGGGCTTATTCATTCCTTGTAGCATAGGGCCTATGCTTAATAAGTCTGCTGAGCGCTGTACCGCTTTATAAGTAGTATTACCGGTATTTAAATCAGGGAATATAAACACTGTCGCTTTACCCGCTACAGGACTGTTTGGCGCTTTTTTCTTAGCGACATTCTCCATAATGGCGGCATCATACTGTAGTGGACCATCAATAATAAGATCAGGTCGTTTGGCCTTAGCTATTTCAGTTGCCCTGGCGACTTTTTCTACATCAGCCCCTTGACCTGAACGGCCGGTACTGTAACTGATCATGGCCACTCTGGGTTCAATATCAAATGCTTTTGCCGAGTCTGCAGATTGAATGGCAATATCCGCTAACTGCTCAGCATTAGGCTCAGGGTTAATGGCACAGTCACCATAAACTAGTACTTGATCAGGTAATAGCATAAAAAACACCGATGAAACTAAAGAGCTATTTGGTGCTGTTTTAATTAATTGCAACGCGGGTCTTATGGTGTTGGCGGTGGTATTAACTGCTCCTGAAACTAGGCCATCAACTTGACCAAGTTGTAACATCATCGTGGCTAAAACAACATTATCTTTGAGGTTTTCTTGCGCAACAACATCGGTTAAGCCTTTGTTTTTACGTAATTCAACCATAGGGCCAACATAGTTATCTCTAATAGAGTTGGGATCTGTTATTAATAAATTATCAGGTAAGTTAATGCCTTGATGTTCAGCAATCTGTAGTATTTCTTCTCTGTTACCAATAAGTTGGCATCGAGCTATGTTACGCTCACAGCAAATTGCTGCCGCTTTAATGGTGCGTATATCGGTACCCTCAGGTAAGACGATTAATTTGTTGGCCTTGCGAGCAAGTTCGGTTAATTTATGCCTAAAAGCCGGCGGTGATAATAAATTATAACTATGGTTTTTCGAGGTTAGCTTTTCCAGCCAATCACTACTTAAATTATCGGCAACATGCTGCTTAACTTTATCTTGGCGTTGCACATCATCTTGCGGTATTTCAGGGTTAAAACTCATGATATGACGTGATGTCTGCCAGGTGTCCCACGGTACAGATAACACTGGTAAACCGGCTTCCAGCGCTTGTTTGCATAATTCCCAAACTTGCTTTGATGGCTCAAAACCATTAGTTAATATCATGCCGCCTAATTTAGTACCATTTAATGCCGATAAACAGGTAGCAATAATAATGTCGGTGCGATCGCCAGGAGTAACAATAAGACGACCGGGGACTAAGTAGCTGACTAAATTTGATACGGTACGAGCACAAAAAGCAACGCTGCGAAAACGGCGATGCGCCATATCACCGTGATTAAGGATCTTGGCATCAAGGTAGTTACTAATGTCACAGATGCGTGGAGCGATGAGGTCTATGTCCCACATTATAGTGCCGAGTAAATCAAAGTGTCTGTCTTTAAAAATGGCTAAATCTAACCAGTCTTTTAGTTTAAAATTACTTTCTATCTCTTCTTCTTTCGGTAAGATGCCGTATTCGTCTTGATCTGGGCAGTTTAGTTTATTGATAACACACCCAATAAGGTGTTTGTTTTTGATACCACCATAAGTTTCAGCAGTGACTTCAAGTCGGTCTTCAAATTCTTCTGGGCTGTCATTACCTGGGCTAGCAACCAAAACGATGTTGGCACCAAGTGCTTGGGCGACATCACGGTTAATACGACCAGCATAAGGTTGTCTTGGTGTAGGTACTAAGCCCTCAATAATGACAACGTCGTGATCTTTTTTAAAGGCATCAAAGTTGGCGACAATTTCTTCTAACACTATATAGCGGAGACCGTCGCCCATTTTTTCTTCGACATAACTAAGCGATAGACTTGTGCTATTTTGCGATAAACTAATGGCAGCAATGGTTTTATTTTTTTTAGCT
>JALJPA010000425.1 GCA_022969215.1 Colwellia sp.
TTACCTTATATCATGGCAACTTCACGTATTGCACATTTCTTAAAAGTAATGGGTCGTGACAAAATAGGTTCATTTATTGAAGCTTCAGAAGCCGAAGAGTGGCTTAACAAGTGGATTAACAGCTATGTAAATAATAGTGCTGATGCTAGCGCTGAAATGAAAGCACGTTATCCGCTAAGAGAAGCGAAAGTAGAAGTTAAAGAAGTACCAGGTCAGCCAGGTGTTTACAGTGCTATTGCACATTTATGCCCTTGGTTACAAATGGAAGAGTTAAGTGCTTCCCTTAGACTAGTAGCTAAAATTCCAAAATCTAGCTAATTGATCTGTATAAATTGATACCTTTTGACTGTTAAAGTCATTTGGTATCATTTTGACTATTAAGGGAATAAATAATGAAAAAGGCTGCTGTTTTTGCCGAACACACAAACAAATTGATGACGGTTGCGCTGTTTAAGCTGACGTACTTTTGTTTTTCTGTGTTACGACAACCAGTACCTAAATTATTTATTTCCTCATTTAGCCAATCAGCAAAACAATTTTACCTCCTCATTTTATTATCAAGAAAGTTTTAACGTGGCCTATCCACCTGTACTCATGAGCAAGCCAACACCAGCACAACGTGATACCGTACTTCTTGATTCGGTACCTTTTGATGCGATATTAGAACAACCTGCCTACCTTACTAATTTAACGCAACTACTCGATGAAAAAGACGATACTAAAGCTTTGCAGTATTGCATTGAACACTTTGTCGATAAAAGTAAACTGACCTCGGCTAAAACAGTCAGGAATGCCTTACTTAGACTGGTTGCTGATCTTGATGAGCAAATAAATGAGCAAGTAAATCATATTATTCATCACCCTAGACTGCAAAAGCTTGAAGCTTCATGGCGCGGCTTATGGCTATTGGTTAAACAAGCGGAAGGTTATCGCAGTATAAAAATAAAAGTGCTCGATATGCGCTGGACCGAAGTCGTTAAAGACATCAGCAAAGCCATGGAATTTGATCAGAGCCAACTATTTCAAAAAATATACAGTGATGAATACGGCACGCCAGGTGGTGAGCCATATGGTGCCATTATTGGTGATTATGAAATTAGTCACCGCATCAGTAAAGAACATCCCACCGATGATATCTCTACTTTAGCGGGCATAGCACAAATAGCCGCAGCGTCTTTTTCACCCTTTATCGCTGCTGCCGCCAGTGACTTATTTGGTATGGATGATTTTTCTGGTTTAGGCCAACCGATAGATTACGAGAAAATATTTACCCAAACAGAATACATCAAGTGGAATACCTTAAGAAAGTCTGCCGATACCCGCTTTGTTGGCCTAGCTTTACCTAAGATATTAATGCGCCGCCCTTACCAAACAACTATGGGCAGTTATAAAGGCATTAATTTTTATGAAAAAAGCTCTGCAAATGGTGAGAACAACCTTTGGGGCAATGCCTGTTACGCTTTTGGCTGTATTTTAATTAGAGAATTTGCCGATATAGGTTGGTTTGGCCACATTCGTGGCGCGCCGAGAAATCAACTTTCTGGTGGTGTGTTTAAAGAATTAGCTGTAGATAGCCATGCCACTGATGCCAACGATATTGCTTTTAAACCAACGACTAATGTCATTATTACTGATGCTATAGAGAAAAATATTAGTGAACTAGGCTTTATCCCCCTTTGCCAAGGTTATTTATCACCTTACACCACATTTTATAATAACCAGTCGATACACAAACCTAAAAAATACAACAACCTAGATGTAAATACCAATGCAAAAATATCGTCTATGCTGCAGCATGTATTGTGTGGCGCGAGAATCTCCCATTTTATTAAATTAATGGTGCGCGACAAAATTGGCTCTTTTATCAGCGCCGATAAATGTGAAGATTACATCAGACAGTGGTTGATGAAATACACCACGGGCAGTGAAGATCTAGACTGGCAAGAACAAGCAAAATATCCTTTAAAAGAAGGCTATGTACGGGTAAAAGAGCATCCCAATAAACCAGGGCAT
>JALJPA010000426.1 GCA_022969215.1 Colwellia sp.
GCTTCAACCATGCGCTGTAATGAGCAGGTCGCTAATTGACTGGTTACCGGTAATTTAGCATTGGTATTGTGGCCGCAACCTAGTACGACAATATAATCGATACTTGCTTCCGTTTTAATGTAAGGCGGGTAATCGTTTTCAAGCGCGGTCATAACTGTATCTGAAAAGGGCGGGAAAGCGCTGACAGCTAGGATTACAATTGCCGCTAATAAACTTTTCATACTTTTCTTAGGGTTTTTACCATGCATAAACAGGGCAAAAATAAGTAATAACAGCACTATGTTAATAGGCATGATAAATACAGTGATGATCTTTTTAAGAAGAAATAAATCCATATAATTTAGCTAAGTTACCTACTACATTGAGATTTATTTACTATATCAACTATTGCCTTAGGCTGCTTAGCTTATTAGACCTTATTTAATGAGACTTTATTCTTTGATAAGTGCTAACAGCGCTAAGTTAGTTTTTTATACTCTTTTCTTAAACCTAAGAACAAGCCAAGGCACATAATAATCAATAGTACAGTGAAAGGTAGCCCTACCGTGATAGCTGCGGCTTGTAATGCGCCCAGCGCATCTTTGCCACCGCCAAATAACAATGCGGCAGCAATGACACCTTCCATCGAAGCCCAGAAAATTCTTTGCTGCACAGGCACATCTAATTTTCCACCCGCAGTAATACTGTCGATTACCAAAGAGCCTGAATCTGAAGAGGTGATAAAGAAAATTAACACCAGGATAATGGCTAAAAAGGAGGTGATGTTGGCTAATGGCAAGTTCTCCAACATTTGGAACAGCGCTAAAGAGCTATCAGTAATTCCGTGAGCCAATTGACCTACGCCATTTTGAACCTGTTCAAGGCCCATGCCGCCAAAAGTTGCCATCCATATTGACGTAAGTAATGTTGGCACAAATAATACCGCCAAGATAAATTCACGCACGGTTCGACCCCGTGAAATTCTCGCGATGAACATGCCGACAAAAGGTGACCAAGAAACCCACCAAGCCCAATAGAATACTGTCCAGCCATGATAAAAGGTCTCATCCTCACGGCCGATCCAGTTACTTAAGGGGATGATGTTTTCGGCATAAGAGAGCAGGGTAGTGCCAACACCATTAATAATTGCCATAGTAGAGCCGGTAATCATCACAAATAACATTAAGACTAATGCTAGCGACATATTGATATTGCTTAATAGTTTGACTCCGCCATCTAAACCTCTTGAAACTGAAAATATGGCAACAATAGTGACAGCAAAAATAATGGCAATTTGAGTGTTTATGGTATTGGGCACATCAAATAAAAAGTTTAAACCACCAGCCGCCTGTTGTGCACCAAAACCTAAAGAGGTAGCTAGTCCAAAGATGGTGGCTAAAACAGCGGTGATATCAATGATGTTACCGGGCCAGCCCCAAACTCGTTCAGCTAATAAAGGAAAAAAAGCCGAACGAATGGTCAATGGCATGTTGCAGTTAAAAGTGAAGAAAGCTAAAGACAAACCGACGACAGCATAGATAGCCCATGGATGTAGGCCCCAATGAAACATGGTTGCAGCCATCGCCATTTTGGCAGCCTCGGCAGTGCCTGCAACGGTATTTAAAGGTGTACCATACCAATTGGTAAAATAACCAACGGGCTCTGCGACACTCCAAAACATTAGCCCTATGCCCATTCCAGCAGCAAATAGCATAGAGAACCAAGATAACCGGCTAAATTCCGCTTTGGCTTCGGTGCCACCGAGTCTAATTTTACCTAAGGGGGAAACCACTAATGCCAAACAAAACAGCACAAAAATATTACCACTAACGATAAATAACCAGTCAAAGTGATTAATAGACCAACTTTTTGACGCATCGAAAGATTGCTTTGCTAAGTCAGGAAACACTAAGGTGAGTATGACAAAAAAAACAATCAATGAAGCTGAAAAAAAGAAAACAGGATTATGTAAATCCATGCCCATTATTTCTACGTTATGCTCGCCAGCTTTGTGGTTTGTTT
>JALJPA010000427.1 GCA_022969215.1 Colwellia sp.
AATACTTGCTAAATGTTTAGCAACTTCGACCACATAAGCGGGTTGATTCTCTTTACCTCGGTGAGGTACAGGAGCAAGATAAGGTGCATCAGTTTCGATTAAAAATTTATCATCAGGCACTAAAGCCGCAACTTCTCTTAATGCGGTGGCATTTTTAAAGGTAACTATACCTGAAAAAGAAATATAAAAGCCTAACGCTATCGCTTGCTCTGCCATATCCCAGCTTTCAGTAAAGCAATGTAGAATACCTCCTACTTGCTCTGCCCCTTCACTGCGCAGTAGCGCTAAAGTATCTTCTTGCGCTGCCCGAGTATGAATAATAAGCGGTTTATTTAACTGCTTGGCAACGTGAATATGCTTTTTGAATGAATCAAGCTGCAACGCTTTAGTCTCTGGCGCGTAATGGTAATCCAAACCCGTTTCACCAATAGCGATTACTCGGTCATTTTGACTTAAGGCTAATAGCTGCTCAGGTATAATTTCATCTTCTTGATTTAAAGGGTGAGCGCCGCAAGTCAGCAATACATTGTCATAATGAGCGGTTTTTTCTGCCATTTTAGGAAAATCAGCTAAGGTCACGCTGACACAAAGCAACTTATCTACTTTAGCCGCTTTGGCAGCCTGGATAACATTATCCAGATTATCATCATAAAGGGATAAATTAAGGCGATCTAAATGGCAATGAGAATCTATAAACAACGAGGAGCTCCTGTGCTTTAAAAGGTTTGGCTTTGAATAGCCGTTATAATTTTTGTCACTTATTTATTGTGTGACAAGAAAGCCGTTATACCAATCGAACAAATTAATTAATCCGTTTGGTATTACATAGTTAGCGTTGGCTCTGAAGAATTTAAGTGTCGAGCGATTATTTGCTCAATTTGATGGCGAGTTTTTTCAGGATCTTTAACAAAAGTAACACCAACACCTGGAGGAGTACCGTTTTGCGCGCCAATGGGGGTCAACCAACAAACTTCACCATGAACAACAGACTCTTCTAACGCATCTGGCAGTAATATGTGTAATTCAACTTCATCACCGAGATCATATTGGCGTGGTGTGCGGACAAAAACGCCACCTTCTTTAAGAAAAGGCATAAAGGCAAGATATAAATCACGCTCTGAATGAAACTCTACGTTTAATGGAACCAAGTTGCTCTCCTATGTCGATGGTCTAACGATATCATTTATCGTCATAAGTAGCTGTTCAGCGACGAATTGTCGATTAGCTTGTGTATAAGACTTTATCAGTTTATGACTATTGATGATAGCTCGATATATTTGATTCAACACCTGTACTGAAATTTTCTGATTAACAATCTGCGTAGGCTGTTCAGGGTCATTATCTGAGCCATTGACGAGATAATATTGCCTTACTAGGTTACAGGTTATTTTTTCTAGCCAACGTAAACCGTGTTTATTATCCACAAGCTGGTTGAGTAAAGTAGCTTCACTTTGACCATGATTTAAGTAATCTAAAAAGCATTGATTAAAGGCTTGAAACGCTTGGAAAACATCTTCATCGGTTAATTCGGGCAATTGGGATAAATTAACAAAAGCATTAGCATTTAAATTGCCATTAATACTAGAGTCATTGGCTATTTGAGAATGACCATGCAGTGATGTTGTGAGTTGAGCCAATAATGCTTCACCGACCATAGGTCTGATAGCATATATTGCACAGCGACTAATTATGGTCGGTAATAAACACTCAAGATCATCGGTAATTAAAACAATATAACTGTTCGCGCTTGGCTCCTCTAAGGTCTTTAATAAAGCATTAGCAGCAGCAACCGTCATTGTTTGCGCTTGCGGAATTAATATTGTTTTCACCAGGCCAAGATGCGCTGTTTTTTCTAAGAAAGCATTACCACGACGAATATCATCAACCCCTAAGGTTTTATTCTCACTG
>JALJPA010000428.1 GCA_022969215.1 Colwellia sp.
GCACACTGCGCTTGTGGTAAATAGCGTGTCGGTGTTCTTCTCTTTATGTGAGAGTAGGACATTGCTAGACTTCTATTTAGAAAAGCCCGATACGAAAGTGAAGTGACCCCCAATAGTTGGACAACCAATTATTGAGGGTCTTTTTTATGTCCAAATATAGTCGTGAGTTTAAACTCATCACTGCAAAAAAGTGTCTAGATGGTAAATCATCTTATACATTAGAAAATGAACTATCGATATCCTCTCGGCAAATCCGATATTGGACTCAAGTCTTTGCAATTCACGGAACAAATGCATTCCTACCAAATTCACATGCCAGTAGTGCAAAAACAAAGCTACAAGCATTAAAATTAATGTGGACAAATAGCTGGTCGCTCACTCACACTAGTGCCGTATTAAATCTGTCTTCTCCCGGTTCACTTTCTATATGGCTAAAAACATATAACGAGTCAGGCTTCAGAGGACTTGAACGTTCCTCAATAGGCAGGTCTCCAATGAAGCAACAACCCAACACGCGTGTAAAGCCAGATAGTGAAATGACAACAGAAGAACTAAAAGAAGAACTTGCTTATCTACGAGCTGAGAATGCCGTATTAAAAAAGTTGGAAGAGCTAGAGCAGGCAAAGCGCCAGCAAACAAAGAAAAGGCGGAAATAGTTTTAGCTCTCAAAAATAATCATGCTTTAAAACACCTTCTTCAAGTCATTCAGTTGGCTAAAAGTGTATTTTATTATCAAGTAAAAGTAAGTGAAAAAACGAATACTTATGAGCGTGAGCTAGCACTTATCAAGCTTATTAACCATGAACATAATGGGCGTTATGGTAACCGACGGTTTCATCTAACACTTAGAAGACAAGGTATTACGATAAATCATAAGACGGTACAAAGGCTGATGGCTAAATTAAATTTAAAATCGACCGTAAGACCTAAAAAATACAGTTCTTATAAGGGCGGGGCGGGAAAAACAGCGCCCAATGTACTTGAACGAAACTTTAATGCCACTAAGCCAAATGAAAAGTGGGCAACCGATGTAACTGAATTTAAGGTTAGGGATCAGAGAGTTTATTTATCACCAATTATCGATCTATTTACCAAAGAAATAGTCGCTTACAAGATAGCTAAAGATGCCCGTTTACCATTAGTTACAGATATGCTGAAAGATGCTATTAATAATTTAGTTGAGCACTCAAAACCAATAGTGCATAGTGACCAAGGTTGGCAATATCGCCATAGGGCGTATCAAAAACAGCTATTAGCTCATGGACTCACACAAAGTATGTCCAGAAAAGGGAACTGCTTAGATAACGCAGTAGCTGAAAACTTTTTTGGCTTATTAAAAACAGAAATGTATCATAGGCAAAACTTCAAAGATGCCGATGAATTAATAGAAAAGCTCGACGAGTACATCGAGTATTACAATACGAAACGGATTAAGGTCAAATTAAAAGGCCTGACTCCGATAGAATATCGAAACCAGGCCTTACAAGCCGCTTAACTAAAATGTCCAACTTAACGGGGTCACTTCATTATTTGGAGGCTTTTTTGATCTTGCGATAAGGTCAGCTATGTGGGTAATGTAGTGAGTGATTCTATAATGAATAGCGGGAATATTCTGGTGCGACAGCGAATACAGGATCACGCATCAATTGTTGATACGATGATATTCACATTTGTCACCAGAGCATTTCAAGGATGCTGTTAGGTTGGACCCTTTCGCTTACCTTCAGGTTAGTTTCCATGCTGAGATAATAAATAAAGTTTGTGATTTTTATCCGTTTCTTTTGTCTCAGGTAAACGCTGGCATTGAATACGCCCTACACAAAATTCCATTCGATTTCGTGAAATAAGATCTTCATCATATCGCTTTAT
>JALJPA010000429.1 GCA_022969215.1 Colwellia sp.
ACATTCCATGGTGCAATACAAAGACGGCTCAGTTATTGCTCAAATGGGTAATCCTGATATGCGTACGCCAATTGCTCATGCTTTGAATTTTCCTGAGCGAATAGAGTCGGGCGTTGCTCCTTTAGACTTCTTTAATACTGCTTCTTTTGAATTCCAACCAGTGGATTTTGCTAGATACCCAAATTTAAAATTGGCTATCGATGCTTGTAAACAAGGGCAAGCCGCCTGTACTGCGCTTAATGCCGCCAATGAAATCGCCGTCGCTGCTTTTTTAGACGAAAAAATAAAGTTTACCGATATATTTAAAATAAATGAAACTTCTGTGAAAAAATTTGTCTCACAACAGGTGGATAATATAAATGAGGTGATTGCCCTTGATAAGCAAGTGCGCATTTTTACACAAACATTATTGGCTGATTTTAATACCAGTAAATGTCTGTAATGCTAAAGGGTAATAAGTAACATGTTTGATTTTTTGTGGAACCTAGCTTCATTTGTTGTCGCGTTGGGCATCTTAGTGACAGTGCACGAATATGGTCATTTTTGGGTAGCTAGAAAAAACGGCGTTAAAGTTGAACGTTTTTCTGTTGGCTTCGGCCGGGCAATCTGGCGCAAAACAGCTAAAGATGGCACTGAATATGTTTTGGCCATGATACCACTTGGTGGTTATGTCAAAATGCTCGATGAACGTGTTGATGATGTTCAGCCTGAAGATAAAGATAAAACTTTCAATAGCAAAAGCGTCTATCAACGCATAGCCATTGTCGCGGCAGGGCCCTTAGCTAACTTTATCTTTGCTTTATTTGCTTTCTACCTGATGTTCTTAATTGGCGTGCCTGGGGTAAAACCTGTGATTGGTGATATAGCGCCAAGCTCAATTGCGGGTAAAGCTAAACTAAGTAATAACAGCGAAATTGTTAGTGTTGCCGGTAATGTTACTCGAGATTGGCAGGAAGTTAATCTGGCGCTTATAGGACAAATTGGCAATGATAAAATCACCATAAAAACTAAACAAGCTGATAGCCAATATATCTCTAGCTTTATTTTAGATACCCGTAATTGGCAGTTTTCACCGGATAAAACCTCAGCGCTTACCAGTTTAGGTATTACGCCATTCAGGCCGCATGTCCATAATGAATTGTCCGCGGTAGCAGAAGAAAGCCCGGCAGCATTAGCAGGGTTATTAGTGGGTGATACCCTTATTTCAGTAGCGGGTGCTAAGACAAGTGACTGGATGAGCTTTGCTAAGGAAATAAAACAATACCCAGGAAAAGAGATATTAATCACCATTAAACGAAATGGTGAGCTACTGACGTTGCCTGTGACGCCTAATAGTGTCGAGCAAGCTGGAAAGGTTGTTGGTTATATAGGTGTAGCACCTAAAGTCGATGCCTGGCCAGAGTCACTATTAATTGAGTTAAGGTATGGCCCAATTGAGGCGATTAAGGAAAGTGCTCAACGAACTTGGAATTTAACTACCTTAACATTTAGTATGATAGGAAAGTTAATCACGGGTGATGTATCAGTTAAGAATTTAAGTGGTCCCATTGGTATTGCTCAAGGAGCAGGTAGCAGTGCTGGTCATGGTTTTGTTTATTTTCTAGGCTTTTTAGCGCTAATTAGTATTAATTTAGGAATAATTAACCTTTTACCACTACCAGTACTTGATGGCGGACACTTACTCTATTATCTTATAGAGCTTTTTACTGGGAAAGAAGTACCCGAGAAGGTTCAAGAAGTTGGATTTAAATTTGGTGCTTTAGCGTTATTGATGTTAATGGCCATTGGCTTATTCAATGATTTCAGTAGGGTTCTAGGTTAA
>JALJPA010000043.1 GCA_022969215.1 Colwellia sp.
ACTGGCCAATGAAAGGCCCTTTTGATGCCATTTTCTGTCGAAATGTCATCATCTATTTTGATAAAAAAACCCAGCAAGAATTATTTTCTCGTTATTATGAAATGCTTGCACCGGGTGGCTTACTTTTTCTAGGTCACAGTGAGAACTTAGGTAATTATCAACAGTATTTTAGTAATGTTGGTCGAACCATTTTTAGAAAACCTTAATTAGCCAACTGAAGCTAGAATTAATAAGGAAGTTATGTGCTAAGAAATAATCATCCACAAATATCTGAATATATGGCGCAGTGCCTACCGGAATTTATGCAGATTAATCATTATTGGGATCAACAAAGGGATATGGTGGTTGCCAAAATTTTACCGGGTGAATTTTACATGACCACTCAAAATGTTGCCATAGCAACAACCCTGGGATCCTGTATTTCGGCCTGTATTTGGGATGAGCGCAGTCGTATAGGGGGTATGAATCACTTTATGTTACCGATCACCAATAAAGAAGCCCATGAAGTTAATTGGGGGCAAAGGGAGAAGACCGCTGATGCTACCCGTTATGGCAACTTTGCTATGGAGCATCTCATTAATACTATTTTGAGATCGGGTGGTCTGAGAAAAAATTTAAGAGCAAAGTTGTTTGGTGGCGCAAAGGTACTTAATCAAATGTCCGATGTTGGCCAAAAGAACATAAATTTTGCCCTGTCCTATTTAGATCAAGAAGAAATAATCATTGAAAGTAGTGATATTGGTGATATTTACCCTAGAAAAGTCATATTTGAACCTTATAGTGGCCGAGTACTTATCAAACGACTGAATAACTTACACAATGACACTATTATTCGCCGAGAAAGCGATTATCGCAGTGAGATTAATAAAAAAGAAGTCAGTGGCGATGTTGAACTTTTTTAGTGATTACAGCATAGGAATTAAATTGTATGGATATAATTAAAGTACTTATTGTTGATGACTCCGCTGTTATTCGTAACATCATCAAGGAAGCATTAAGCCATAGCCCGAACATTAACGTTGTTGGCGAGGCTGAAGATGCCTTCGTGGCTAGAGATCTGATCAAAAAATTAAACCCAGATGTATTAACCTTAGATGTAGAAATGCCGAAAATGGATGGTATTACTTTTCTTATTAATTTGATGCGTTTACGCCCTATGCCAGTCATTATGTTATCGACGCTAACGACTAAAGGGGCCGACATTACCTTACAAGCACTTGAAATTGGTGCCGTAGATTTTATTGCCAAGCCAACCGTACAAGAGTTACTTGCCACCCAAGCCAGCTTTAGAGAAGTGTTAACGGAGAAAATAACTCAAGCAGTCACCATAGATCAAAAGAATTTTAAATTATCGGATACCTTAACAAACAATAAAGTCGTTAAAGATAGCCATAATATTTTAGCTTTTAGTGGTAGCAAGCGTGCCAATCACCTTATTGCCATTGGTGCTTCTACAGGGGGAACCGAAGCAATTAAAAAACTGCTTGTTAGTTTACCCAGTAATTCTCCTGCTATTGTCATAACCCAACATATCCCTAAAACCTTTAGTTTACGCTTCGCGCAACGCTTAAATGACAACTGCCAAGTTGAGGTGCATGAGGCCAGTCATGGCCAAAAAATTAAAGCGGGCCATGTTTATATCGCCCCAGGAGATCAACATTTAGAAGTAGTGCATAAGAATGGCGCCTTGTTCTGTACCTTGAAAGATGGTGAAGAGGTTAATCGACATAAACCCGCTGTTGATGTGTTGTTTGACTCTGTTCGTGACTTCGCCGACAACGTACAAGCGGTATTGTTAACTGGCATGGGGCAAGATGGTGCCCATGGCATGTTACGGCTAAAAGAGCTTGGCTCACGTACCATTATTCAAGATAAAAACTCAAGCCTTATCTGGGGGATGCCTGGTAGGGCCCATGCTATCTCTGCTCATACTATGCAGTCACCTTTACTTGAAATATCGAAACATTTGTTGAGTTATGCCGGTTTAAGTAGAACAGAAATGCAAAATGTCTTAGCGAAAAATTGTGTTGGGGACGTTTTATGAGAAATTTAAAAAAGGGTCTGTATGCATCGTGCTTCTTATGCCTGCTGTCATTGGCCAGTTACCTTGTTATTGCGGATAAGGCTTTTTTTATTCTATTATTTTGTATTCTACTCATCTTATTATTTTCTTTAACTGCTCAAGTTCATAAATTAATTTTGCAAGAAAGCATGGCTGAAATTGGCCAGGGTATGTCAGTGGTTGATGATGAACTTATCCATAGCGTGATATTTGAATTACAACAATTTATTAATCAAGAAGTAAATATTGTCGAACAAGAGTTAGAGCGCACCAAAGAAGTAGTTGCTGATGCGGTAACTGGCATATCAGATAGCTTTAAGCACCTGCAAAGTTTAAGTGAAGAGCAGCAGTATATGATCAAGATACTTATTTCGCATTCGGGCAATGTAGAGGAAGGCAAAGGTGTTTCATTGGCAAATTTTGTTACTGATTCAAATAGAACGTTAGATGACTTTGTTGGGGTCATCATTAATACCAGCAAACAAAGCCTTGAAACTATGACCTATACCGATGAGATGGTGTCACAATTTGAACGTATATTTAAACTATTAGCGCAAGTTGAGGGCTTAGCAAGTCAAACCAATTTATTGGCATTAAATGCTGCTATTGAAGCAGCAAGAGCTGGAGAGGCTGGGCGTGGCTTTGCCGTAGTAGCTAATGAAGTGCGTTCATTATCTGTCGGCTCGACAGCGTTAAATGAGGATATTCGTACTGAAATAAATAAAGCCAAGGGAATAATTGCTAACCTTCGGACCTCAGTTGAAACAATGGCTTCAGCAGATATGACTTCTACCCTCGAAGCGAAGGAGCAAATGTCTGTCATGATGAGTCATGTGGAGAAGGTTAACATTCAGACAGCTAATAGTGTGGAGGAGCTTGCCGTCATAGCACCTAAGATTACTCAAGCCGTAAGTCTTGGTATTCGTTCGTTGCAGTTTGAAGATTTAACGAGGCAATCATTAGAATCCCTACAAATGAATGTCAGGAGTATTCATGAAATAAGTGATGTGTTGGCAACATTTAATAAGGACACCAATATAGACGTGCACGAGCAATTACTCAAGCTCAAATCAACTTGTCAAAATGTCTATCAAGCGACAAGAAAAGCTGATGAGTCAAGGAGTGTATTACAGCTTAATATGGAAGAAGGTGAAGTGGATTTATTTTAACTTGTTTATTTAACTTATGTAATTATCTAACTATAAGGAATGCTTTTATGACCGTTAGCAGCAGAATTTCAGGAGATGGCAAAGAACTTGTTATTGCAATTGATGATCGCTTTGATTTTTCATTGCACCAACTATTTCGTGATGCTTACAGTACTATGACAACTCAAGACTTAAGCTATGTACTTGATTTAAGCAAAACAGAATATATGGACAGTTCAGCGTTAGGTATGATCTTATTACTTAAAGATCATGTGCAACTTTATGCGGGACAACTCACTATTTCCAAACCAAGCGACACGGTGAGGAAAATTTTAGAAATAGCTCAATTTCAACGATTAATGACCATTGAGTAGTTTCATATTTCTTTACATAGACTAGGGACGAGATATGCCTAGAAATCAAAAAATTGCTTTAGTTGTTGATGATTCAAAAATGCAATGTAAATTGCTCTCGGTATTACTGAAGGAGGAAAATTATCAGGTAATTATAGCCAACGATGGTGCTAGTGGCGTGCAAATGTATATTGAGCATCAACCTGACCTTGTCTTAATGGATATTAATATGCCCATTATGGACGGGTTTGAAGCAACCCGGAGAATAAAAAAACTCTCGGGGGAGGGCACACTCGCCCCGCTTATTTTTATTACTAGTATGGATAGCGAACAAGCTTTTATCGATAGTGTTGAAGCGGGTGGCGATAGTATTTTAGTACGGCCTTTCACCCCTAAGGTTTTTAAGGCAAAAATAAAGGCGATGCAAAGGATTAGTGATTTAGTTGACCAGGTAAAACACCTACAGCTAGAGCAACAGAAGGATGCAGAGCTGGCTGAAAAAATGATGTCAGGAGTTATTGAAGCAAGAAACTTTGCTTTAGACAAAATCGGTGTTATTAAAAAGGCGGCCACTATTTTTAGTGGCGATATACAGTTAAGCGCTTTGTGTCCCAATGGTGATATTCATGTTTTACTTGGCGACTTTACCGGGCATGGCTTACGGGCATCAATTGGTGCTATTCCCGTGACTGACACGTTTAGAGCCATGACTAAAAAGGGCTTTTCCATATTAGATATTGTCGCGCAATTAAACCGACAAATGTTTACCTTACTTCCCGGTGATTTGTTTTTTGCCGCTTGTTTCGCCTGCATCTCAGAGCATGAAAAATCGGCATATATATTTAATGCCGGTTTACCAGACGGTTACTTATTTGATGTTAAGGCAACAATCAAGCAGCAATTTATCTCCACACATCCGCCTTTAGGTATTTTACCGCAATTATTAGCCGATGCTCAGGTCGAAGTGGTGCAGGTTAAGCCTGATGACCGATTAGTTTTTATTACTGATGGCATTGTAGAGGCGAGAAATCCCGCAGGGGAGCTTTTTGATTTTTCTCGTTTTGAACAAGCGGCTATTGCAGGCATCATTCAGAAAGATCTTGTTAATAATGTTTTGAGAAGTCTTGATGATTTTTGTGAAAATTGTGAGCAAGAAGACGATATTTCTTTAGTCGACGTTCCCTGTAGTGGCTGGCAACAAATAAAGTTGGGCAATAAAGTAACAATACCTGAAGGTTTCACTGACGAAGACAACTACTTTGCTCTAGCCGAAAACTCATTACCTACTTGGTCATATCACTTACATTTAACGGGAGGACTACTTAAAAAGGTTAATCCAATTCCGTTAGTTATGAATCAAATTAATGATTTAGAAGGCGCTGGCGAGCACTGGCAAAGTTTATATACTATATTAACGGAGCTGTTTATCAATGCGCTTGACCATGGAGTGTTAGAATTAAACTCATCGCTTAAAAACTCTGCTGAGGGCTTCAGTCAATATTTTAAAGAGCGGGCAAACAGGCTAGAGCTGTTAGCAGATGAGGAGAAAAATGGCTCTGAAGATTTTGTCGGTATTGCTCTAAAATATTTTCCCCTTGCACATGGCGGAAAGATGGTCATAAATATTAAAGATAGTGGTCAAGGTTTTGATATTTTGGACATTTTTAAAGATAACAGCATTGCCATGAATGACGGGTTAAAGTTAAGTGGTCGAGGGGTGGAATTAGTTAATCAACTTTGTGACACCTTAGATTATCAAGAGCAAGGTACCTTAGTGACAGCCAGCTATATTTGGCACGATTAAATAGCCTTAAGTAGCATAAAAGGAATTGTAAGATGGTGAAGCATAACTTATTAATTATTGATGATGATATTGACTACTTAAATTTATTGGCTGAAAGTTTAGAAGATTCTTTCGAGGTCAAATGTGCCAATAACCTATTGGTTGCACAAGATTTACTAAAAGAAAATATCCATTTTGATATTGCTTTAGTTGATGAAAATATTGGCAATGAGAAAGGCTCTGATTGGATTAAATCGCAGCAAGGTAATGAAAATTCCCCTACTTCATTTGTACTATATTCCGGTATGGCAACTGAAGAGGCGGTACTTAAGGGATTAGAGTGTGGTGCGGATGATTTTTTAGCAAAACCATTTTCTTTATTAGCCCTTAATTCAAAGCTCGATAAGCTGATGGAGTATCAAGCTAAGATCCATGAGTTTGAAGATGAAATCAAATCAAAAAATAATGTTATAAATGTCTCAATGGCGCAAGCGTCAAAATATGGCAGCTGTATGCAATTGACCTCTAAACTCAATCACTGTTTTACTTATGAGAAAATTAGAGATGAAGTGTTTTCTTATTTTAATAGCATGGACTTGCATGGCTGCATTGCTTTTTATCCCATTAATGACAAACCGATTTTTTATAGTGCTCAAAAAGGTGTCTGTTCGCCAGTTGAAATAGAAGTAATGGAACTGTTGAAGTTTAAACCACGCCTTTATCGCTTTGGCTCAAGAACCATATTCAATCATACCTTGGTATCCTTATTCATTCTTAATCTTGAAAATGGCACTGTTGATACGGATATATATATTGATGCCTTAGCCTCCGTAATAGAATGCATTGGCGCTAGAATTGCTTTCATTACTTATAAAAATTCGCTAGTTAGTGTTCAAGAACAGATAAAGCAAGCGGTGAGTACCACTAAAAAAATGGTGGAGATATCTAAACACCATCAACAAGAAGTGATGAATGAAATAGTACAAAAAATGGGAACGAGTTTCCATATTTTAGATATGACCCAAGACCAAGAAGATTACCTTACCGATTTAGTTCATGGTGCGCTAAAAAAGCATAGCCAAGATGATATAAATTTTCTAGAAGTTACCCAGTTACTCGATCAAGCCTTAAATAGTGTTGATCAACTCCAACAGTTAAATACGGAGAATGATCAAGTTGATAATACTTATGATATTGATGATGAGGATGAACTATTTTGAACTCACAATCACACGATCTAACGCACAAGGTATTAACGGGCATTGATGAGGCTTATTGGCAATGGGATCTTGTTAATGAAAGCATTTTCTATTCCGCTCAGTTAATGAAAATATTAGGATATGAAGATAAGGAGCAAGTAGGAACAAGTGAAATATGGGAAAAACATCTAGACGCTAATAGCCTAAAAAATGTGCATATAAAAATACAACAACATTTGAAAGGGGCAATTGACCGTCTTGATATCACTGTAGCGATTAAAAACAAGCAAGATCACAAACTATGGCTACATGCTGTGGGTAAAGTTGTTGAACGTATTGATGGCAGAGCTAGTTTGATGTTTGGCACAGTAAAAGATGTTACTGAAACCAAGAACATGATAGTGCAATTAAAAAAACAGAATGATTGGTTAATGCTAGCCGAACGTATCAGTAATTCGGGTCATTGGCGCTTTGATATAAAGTCACAAACACTCGATTGGTCTGCAGAAGTATTTCGTATTCACGGGCTAACTAATAAATCTATTGTACCCACCTTTGAGCAAGCAGTTGATGTACTTTTAGCGAAGGATAGACCAAAGTTTCGCACCAGCTTTCATAATGCTATTCACCAACAACAGCCTTTTTATCTTAAAACAGCATTGAAGCAACCGTCTGGAAAAAAAGTGAAGGTTGAAGTGATTGCCGAAGTAGAGCGTGATAGTAATGGCATTGCACTTGCTGTTTTTGGGGTTTATAAAGACATTACGCGTAGTGAAGATTTATTTGAAAAGTTGAAGCTCTTAGCTATGGTCAACTTTACCATAAAAGTCCCAATTTTCTTTATTGATGATAATGACAATGTAGTTTATCAGGATATTTCGCCTCACCACGACGGGGTCAGTGCGGTACTTTTTAATTATATTAATTTTAGTATTACTGAGTATATGGAATTTAAAAAGTTAGCTAAAGTACAAGGTCAAATAAAAGAAAACAATGTTAGCTTTGACAAATACACCACGGTTTTTGATTTATCTGTTACTTATGAGGCAGATGAAGGTATTTATATTTGGATAGTTGAAAATGTAACAGATAAGTTTCGTAAAGAGCAACAACAAGTGATCTCCAATCGTTTAGCTTTGTTAGGTAATACCTTTGGTAATGTCTCTCATGATATTAATAATGTCTTAGGTGTGGCGCTTGGTGCTATTGAAATGTTGGAAATAAAATTTACTCGTGGTGAACAAGACATTTCGTCTTATATCGACAGAGTCAAAAATGCCATAGATAAAGGTAAAGATGTAACTGAACGTTTATTGGCCTTTACCCGTAAACCAACAGTTAAGGTGGTAAGCTTTGATCCCATTCAAGATATTTTTGATAATCAGTATTTATTCAAGCAGTTATTACTAAGTACAATTAAGATTACTTTCAATTTTCAACCTATGCACTGTTTAATTACCTTCCCCCAAGGTGAATTTATCAATATTTTATTAAATTTAGTGCTTAATGCTCAAGATGCTATTCAAGAAAAAGGTCTTAGTGGACAAATAGAAATATCGGCTAACTTACTGGATAACAACAGGTTAGAAATTCATGTTAAAGATAGCGGTATTGGTATTGAAAAAGAAAACTTAACTAAAATATTTGACCCATTTTATAGCTCTAAGTCTGTGAATAAAGGCAATGGTATTGGGCTGGCAAATGTATATAGCACTATGTATAAACATAATGGTTTGATTCAAGTGGAAGGAAGTAGTGATATTGGTGGTGCTCATTTCACACTCGTGTTCAAATGCAAAGTATTAAGAGAAAAATTCTTGCCTCATGAGCCGAAATTAACTTCACTACGTTATCAAAATACTAATATTTTAGTGCTTGATGATGAAGTTAGTATTGCTGAGTTTGTTGCCTTATTTCTTGAGAGCAAAGGGGCAAAGGTTGTCGTCGCAAATAATAAAAAAGAATTGATAGAAAAAATCAATTTAGGTATTTGCTTTGAAATATTTATTACTGATATGATTTTACCCGACTTATCGGGTAAAGAAGCGGTTAACTTGGTGATGGAAAAATTCCCAGATATTAATGTATTCTCTATTAGTGGCTACATTGCCATCGAAGATAGAAGTTGGGATTACCCTGTACTTAGAAAGCCTTTTAATTCTAAGGAATTAGCTGAATTTCTCGCTATTTAATATAAAGTAGTAATAATGTTCTATGTGTCCTTTATGAAACATAGATAATATTTTTTTGTAGCCAGGTGAATGCTAAATGATTTTAGATAAAGAATATAGAATACTGGTTGTTGATGATGCCAAAGATACTCAGTTGCTCTTAGAGTTTGATCTTGGTGCTGCTGGTTATCAAGTAACGAGCTGTGATAATGGTGAAGAGTCATTGGCTTTGTTAGATACCTTAGCAATAGACCTGATTTTGCTCGATATGTATATGCCTGGTCTTTCTGGATTAGAAACGCTAGCAAAAATCAAAGCGAAATCAGAAAGTGCTCAAATTCCTGTAATTATGTTATCAGCCTCAACAGATGAAGATGAAGTCGTTGCATCCTTGGAGCTCGGCGCAGGGGATTATGTAATCAAACCTTATGTCGCTAAAGTGCTACTTGCTCGTATTAGGACAGCCATAAGATTAAAAGAAAAGACTGCTCAACTGGAATATTTAGCTAAAACTGACTTTCTTACCGGGATGAATAATCGTGGTAGTTTTTTTGAACTAAGCAGTAATGCCATAAGCTTGGCCAATAGAGCAGAGCAACCCTTAGTCGTAGCAATGTTTGATATTGATTTATTCAAACAAGTTAATGATAATTTCGGTCATGATGCAGGAGATCAAGTATTGCGTGTATTTGGTCAAAACATGACAGAGGTGTTCCGAGATTATGACATTGTTGGCCGGATTGGCGGTGAAGAATTTGCTGTCTGTTTACCTAACACCAGTAGTGGTGATGCTTATATTGCTTGTGAGAGATTACGACAACAAGTTGAACAGCAGACTATTAACATAACAAATGCTGATAGTGATAATACAAAAATCAATATTACCGTGAGTGTTGGTTTAGTTCTAGCTGACGATGATTATTTAACAATTGATGAATTATTAAAACAAGCGGATAGCGCGTTATATTTTGCCAAAGAAAATGGTCGCAACCAAGTTGTCGATGTGGGTACACTGACTCACCTTGTTGAAGGAGAGCTAGAAAATGACCTCATTAGAACCAGCTTAATCGCCACAGATAAAATATTATCAGTAGCTGATAGCAATGCTATTGTGGTGAATTATGATGGAATTGATTTTGATATAGGTGTTAACAATGTCTTAGGGGATAAGGACTTATTTAAAGAGATTTTAGTGATGTTCTATCAAGATCATCATCTTGATGGACAGAAGTTACAAAGTGCAATAGAAGAGCAAGATATTGCAACGGCTAAGCATATCGCTCATACATTAAAGGGCGTTGCTTGCTCTGTTGGCGCTATGGCTTTATTTGAAGCCACCAAAGCACTTGATATAGCCATAAATGATGATCATCAAGATGATTTAGATGGCTTGTTTTCCCTACTTTCCCCTGAGCTCAGTCGAGTGATGAAAGGGATAGAGTTACACTTGGATGTTAGCTAGACATTAGTTAGAGATTTACTAGACAGACGCTAGTCGTCTATTTTTAAGGTAATGTCGGTTACGGGAATGCAGCAACAAGGTAAAATTTCATTTTCACCAACAAACGCTAAAGGCTCTCCTTGAGGGTAGTTAATTTCACCTTCAACTAGTGTTACTCGGCAAGCACCACAAAACCCATCGCGGCAATGAAAATGTACTTCGATATCGGCAGACTCTAAACAGTCGAGTAAAGTTTGTTCGTTATTTTCAAAATGAACAACTTTACCCTGGACCGTAATTTTAGGCTGCAAATTGATGGTGTCCTTCACATTTTGAGTGGCATTCTTTACTTTCATATATATTAAACTAGCCTAAATTAAGGCTAGTATCACCATCAACTTATCGCTACAAGTCAAAACCGTCAAAATCATCAGCATCAACAGATGAGTCTACTTGACCAACTAAATAGCTAGATATTTCAGTCTCTTGAGGTGCAACCTGAACGTTATCACTAACTAAGTAGGCATTCATCCAGGGTAATGGGTTACTCTTTATGTCGAAAGGTGCATCATAGCCAATGGCGGTTAAGCGCTGATTTGAAATATACTCGATATATTGATTTAATATTTCAGCATTAAGGCCAATCATTGAACCATCTTTAAATAAATATTGCGCCCATTCCTTTTCTTGTTCGACAACATCTAAGAAAATTTGTAAGCCTTCATCTCGCATCTCTTCACTAACAATTTTCATTTCAGGATCATCTTTTCCTGATTTCCAATTATTTAGGATATGTTGAGTACCAGTCAAGTGCAGTGCTTCATCGCGGGCTATCAGTTTAATTATCTTGGCATTGCCTTCAAGTAACTCACGTTCTGCAAAAGCAAATGAACAAGCAAAGCTGACATAAAATCGGATAGCTTCTAGGGCATTTACCGAGCATACAGCTAGGAATAAACGTTCTTTAAGCTTTCTAGTACTAACTTCAATCGTTTTTCCCTCAACTTTATAACTGCCTTCACCCTGAGATTGCAATAATTGTGTGGTCAGAATGACATCATCAAAATACTTAGCAATGCTTGTCGCACGTTTTAAAATAGCGGGATTAACGATTATGTCATCGAAAACTTCACCAGGGTTGGTGAATAAGTTACGCAATATATGGGTATACGAACGAGAATGAATTGTTTCACTAAAGGCCCAAGTTTCTACCCAGGTTTCTACTTCGGGTAAAGACACTAGAGGCAGAAATACCGCATTAACAGAGCGTGCGGCCATTGAGTCTAATAAAGTTTGATACTTTAAATTAGAAATAAAAATATGCTTCTCAGAATCAGTTAGACTCTGCCAGTCTGCTCTGTCTTTAGATACATCAACTTCTTCAGGGCGCCAAAAAAATGAAAGTTGTTTTTCAATTAACTTCTCAAAAGCAATATAACGTTGTTGATCATAGCGAGATATGTTGACGTTATTGCCTAAAAACATGGGCTCTAATAACGCATTATTTGGCGTTTGGTTAAACGTGGTATACGTCATGAATCTTATTCCTTTAGAGTACGACAGACCTATTGCTCTTAGGTTGCTGTAGTAACGAGAGCCTAGTACTTTGCTAGGCTCTTTTTAATTTATAAATTTCAAGGTGAATAGTGATGGTGCAAGCTTTTCAAATGTATTAAATCTTACAAGCGCCGCCAGCACAACCATCATCTTCTAGTTCTATATTGTCACTGGCACCATCTCGGGTATTATGATAATACAAGGTTTTAACGCCTAATTTATACGCGGTTAAAATATCTTTTAGAATTTGTTTGACTGGGACTTTACCACCTTCAAATTTAGCAGGGTCGTAATTAGTATTGGCTGAAATAGCTTGGTCGACAAATTTTTGCATAATGCCAACTAACTCTAAGTAACCTTGGTTATTAGGAATATTCCACAATAATTCATAATTATCTTTAAGTCTTTCATACTCAGGAACTACTTGCTTCAAGACACCGTCTTTACTGGCTTTAATACTGATTAAACCGCGTGGCGGTTCAATGCCATTGGTAGCATTTGATATTTGCGATGAAGTTTCTGATGGCATTAACGCTGAAACGGTTGAGTTTCTGACGCCATGCTCTTTTATACTTTCACGTAAACTTTCCCAATCTAAATGTAATGGTTCACCGGTAATATCATCAATAGACTTTTTATAAGTATCAATAGGTAATATACCTTGGCTTAGGCGAGTTTCATGGAATTTAGGACAAGCACCTTGCTCTTTAGCTAATTCATTTGACGCTTTTAATAAATAAAACTGAATGGCTTCAAAGGTACGATGGGTTAAGTTATTCGCGCTGCCATTTGAATAATAAAGACCATTTTTCGCTAGGTAATAAGCGTAATTAATAACGCCTATACCAAGAGTTCTTCGTGCCATGCTGGCACTTTTCGCGGCAGCAAGAGGGTAATCTTGATAATCTAATAAACAATCTAAGGCGCGAACGGCTAAATCAGCTAAACCCTCTAACTCATCTAATGAATCGATAACGCCTAAGTTAAATGCCGACAGTGTACAAAGTGCCACTTCACCATTTTCATCGTTAATGTCATTCATTGGTTTAGTAGGTAAGGCAATTTCTAAACACAAGTTACTTTGACGAATAGCGGCTTTACTTGGCTCAAACGGACTATGAGTATTACAGTGATCGACGTTTTGCAAATATATACGACCCGTGCTGGCACGTTCTTGAGCAAACAAGGTAAATAACTCTATTGCTTTAATACGTTTTTTACGAATCGAGTCATCGTTCTCATATTGCACATATAAGCGATCAAATTTTTCTTGGTCTTCAAAGAAAGCATCGTATAGTCCAGGTACATCACTTGGGCTAAATAAGGTAATATGGCCACCTTTAATTAAGCGTTGGTACATCAGCTTATTAAATTGCACACCATAGTCTAAATGGCGAACACGGTTCTCTTCCACACCACGGTTATTTTTAAGTACCAGTAAACTTTCAACTTCCAAGTGCCACAAAGGATAAAATAATGTAGCTGCACCGCCACGTACGCCACCTTGTGAACAACTTTTAACTGCGGTTTGAAAGTGCTTGAAAAAGGGAATACAGCCGGTATGAAATGCTTCACCGTTTCTAATGGTACTACCTAATGCACGAATTCTGCCGGCATTAACACCTATGCCTGCACGTTGCGATACATATTTAACGATGGCGCTTGATGTGGCATTAATTGAGTCTAAGCTATCGCCACATTCAATCAGTACACAGGATGAAAATTGACGGGTAGGTGTGCGAACACCAGCCATAATAGGTGTTGGTAATGAAATCTTAAAACTGGAAATAGCGTGGTAAAAGTCTTCTACATAACGCAAGCGGGTCTTGCTTGGGTATTTAGCAAACAAACAGGCAGCAACTAAAATATAAAGAAATTGAGCACTCTCATATATTTCACCGGTAACTCTATTTTGAACTAGATACTTACCTTCAAGTTGCTTAACTGCCGCATAGCTAAAGTTAAGGTCACGAGTGTGATCCATAAAGGTTGCCATATGCTCAAAGTCATCTTGGCTATAATCAGCTAACAAATGCTGATCATATTTACCCGCTTCAACTAACTTAACTACGTGATCATAAAGTGCTGGTGGCTCAAATTGTCCATAGGCTTTTTTACGTAAATGAAACACCGCTAAGCGAGCGGATAAATATTGGTAATCTGGAGTTTCTTCTGATATCAAGTCAGCAGCAGATTTAATAATAGTCTCATGAATATCTGCAGTTTTTATTCCGTCATAAAACTGAATGTGAGACTTTAATTCTACTTGAGATACTGAGACGTTTTCTAACCCTGCTGCTGCCCAAGCGATAACACGGTGAATTTTTTCTAAATCAATGGCTTCTTTCTCACCATTTCGTTTAGTTACAAAGAGGTTGTTATTCATGTAATTCCTGCAAAGAGAGTATTGTTATTGTTTATTTATCGTCCCTAATAAAAAGGGTCTAAAACTTCCCTAATAAAAAGCCCACGCTCGTCTTAGCAATCAGTGCCTAAAACGTAGTATTAAAAAATAACAACTGAGCATCGAATGCACAATATCTAGGGTTTTTTATAATTCCAAACACAAGATAATGAGGTTTGACCACTTTTGCAAGCGATAAAATAAGTTGATCTTTACCGTTTTTATTACCCGAAATCTAGGGTTAGTGTTGACTAACCTAGCAAGACTTTTTCATTTTGGAATTTGCTAAAAGCAACAATTATTTTCGTTATTTTAGTCTCATCTGAATTATATAAATTATTTTTAATGAAAATCTCTGGTCGCTATAGTGATTTAATCTAAATTAAAAAAAGACTAGTTATTACAGCTACTTAGCGAAAAGTGGTTAAGGCAGTTTAATGTTTGAACAACTTGACTATTAATACAACACTCTTATTCCACAACCTGAGTACGCTAAGTGTGTTAACAAGATATGATCTCGTGCTAACAATTACAGCTTACGACAACATAAAATATAATTAACATCAAGAGAGTCTATTAACTTGTGATTTTCTGTCAACGGGTTGTAGTGAATACCACTGGCATCAATGCACTTTAATTCATGAGACTCAGCCCAGCCGATGAGTTGTGAAGGGCGAATAAACTTATCATGGTCATGGGTACCGTCAGGGACGAGTTTGAAGATCTTTTCTGCCGCTACTATGGCCAGTAAGTATGATTTGATACTTTTATTAAGGGTGGAAAAGAATATCAAGCCACCTGGTTTGACTAATGCAGCACACGCTTGAATCACTGATTCTGGGTCTGGTACATGTTCAAGCATTTCCATGCAGGTAACCACATCAAAATGGCCAGTAGATTCTTGCGCTTTCTCTTCTGCGGTAATTTTCTGGTAATCAATGGCTAAACCTGTTTCTAGAGCGTGTAGTTTAGCAACATTTAAGGGTTCAGTGCCCATATCAATACCCGTTACCTTAGCGCCTAACTTTGCTAATGATTCAGATAATATACCACCACCACAGCCTACATCTATTACTTGCATATCAAATAAGCCATATAAATTGCACTCATAATGTGTTGATTTGATGTAACGGCTTAAAGTCACCACTGAGATCCCACCACTGGCTGGCAATTTTTTCAAATTTTGCGATTTCTTCTTCATTTACGTTAAGAGGTTTGGCTGACATATCTTTTTATACTTAAAGTTAATTATCAATGATTCGATTCTAAACGAAAGTTATTTTTAAACAAAGGGTATAGATCAAATCGAGGCTTATTCGGTGCTTTTTTAAGCTGTTAATTAACCCTCAAAAAAGCTTTAAATAAAGCGGTATGGCATCAAACATTTTTATGCTAGTATGCTGCGTTGATCACTATTATTAGTATCTATTAGATAACAATAAAAATCTTTAAAATACCGTTTATACACTACTAGAAAATAGCCTTGCTATATGAGTAGTATTGTTAAGCAAAAGAATTAGTTAAGGGATACCATCGATTTATGTCCGATCTGGCCAAACAAATAGTTCCAGTAAATATTGAAGATGAACTAAAAACCTCCTATTTAGATTATGCTATGAGCGTAATAGTTGGGCGTGCATTGCCTGATGTTCGTGATGGTTTAAAGCCTGTACATCGCAGAGTTTTATTTGCCATGGATGTCTTAGGCAATGATTGGAACAAAGCCTACAAAAAATCAGCCCGTGTGGTTGGTGATGTAATCGGTAAATATCACCCCCATGGTGATACTGCTGTTTACGATACCATCGTTCGTATGGCGCAACCATTCTCATTACGTTACATGCTGATAGACGGGCAGGGTAACTTCGGCTCAGTTGATGGTGATAGCGCAGCCGCAATGCGTTATACCGAAATTAGAATGTCTAAAATAGCCCATTCTATTCTTGCCGATTTAGATAAAGAAACTGTTGATTTTGTACCTAACTATGATGGCACAGAACATATTCCAGTAGTTATGCCAACTCGCGTACCTAATTTATTAGTCAATGGTAGTTCGGGTATCGCTGTTGGTATGGCAACCAATATTCCCCCTCATAATTTAACAGAAGTCATTAATGCTTGTTTAGCGCTTATAGATAACAGTGAATTAACGTTCGAAGAAATTTTAGAACACATCCCGGGCCCTGACTTTCCAACAGCGGGTATTATTAGTGGTCGTGCCGGTATCGAAGAAGCGTACCGAACAGGTCGCGGTAAAATAAAAATTCGTGCACGTGCAAGTATTGAAGTACATGAAACCACGGGTAAAGAAACAATAATTGTTCACGAACTACCTTATCAAGTAAACAAAGCCCGCTTAATTGAAAAAATGGCTGAGCTTGTTAAAGACAAACGTCTTGAAGGTATTTCTGCTTTACGCGATGAGTCAGATAAAGATGGCATGCGTATGGTGATTGAAATTAAGCGTGGTGAAGTTGGCGAAGTTGTTTTAAACAACTTATACAAACTGACGCAAATGCAGGTTTCTTTTGGTTTAAATATGGTGGCATTAACCAATGGCCAACCAAAAATATTTAATATTAAAGAAATGTTAGAATGTTTTGTGCTTCATCGCCGTGAAGTAGTGACTCGCCGTACCATTTTTGAATTAAGAAAAGCGCGAGAACGTGCCCACTTGTTAGAAGGTTTATCGATTGCTTTAGCAAATATAGACCCGATCATTGAATTGATTAAAAGTTCAAATAATAGAAAAGAATCAGAAGAAAAACTGATTCTTCAAGGTTGGACATTAGGTAATGTTGCCGACATGCTTAGCGCGGCGGGCAATGATGCCGCACGTCCTGAGTGGTTAGAGCCGGAATATGGTATTCGTGATGGTTTATATTACTTAACCGCAGAGCAAGCCAAAGCCATCGTAGACCTACAGTTATACAAACTATCAGGTATGGAACACGATAAAATTCTAAGCGAGTACAAAGGGTTATTAGACCTTATCGCCGAATTAATGCATATTTTGACTACGCCAGCACGTTTAATGGAAATTATTTGTGAGGAGCTAATTGCTATTCGTGATGAATTTGGTGATGAGCGTCGAACAGAAATTACCAATGCTTCCCATGACTTGTCTTTAGAGGACTTAATTACCGAAGAAGATGTTGTGGTGACTCTATCGCATGAAGGTTATGTTAAATATCAAATTTTAAGTGATTACGAAGCGCAACGTCGTGGTGGTAAAGGTAAAGCTGCAACTAAGATGAAAGAAGAAGATTTCATCGAACGTTTATTAGTAGCAAATACCCATGACACCATTTTGTGTTTCTCAGATCGTGGTAAATTATACTGGTTGAAAGTTTACCAGTTACCATTAGCAAGTCGTACCGCAAGAGGTAGACCGATTGTAAATATCTTGCCATTAGAAAGTGATGAACGTATCACTGCGATATTGCCAGTACGTGAATATGCTGATGATAAATATATCGTTATGGCTACAGCCTCAGGTACAGTGAAGAAAACACGTTTAGATGCATACTCTAACCAACGTGCTAACGGTATTATTGCTTTAAATCTTCGTGATGACGATACCTTAATTGGTGTTGATATTACCGATGGTAATAACGATATTATGTTGTTCTCTGATGCGGGCAAAGTAGTGCGCTTCAATGAGAAAGTTCGTGACAGTGAAACAGGTGAAATTAAACTTGATCCAGAAACAGGCGAACAACGATGGGCATTAAAACCTATTGGCCGTACAGGTACTGGTGTTCGTGGTATGAAGCTTGACGGTGATCAAAAAGTTGTTTCACTTATTGTGCCTAAAAATGATGGCCCTATCTTAACCATTACTGAAAATGGTTTTGGTAAGCGAACTGACTTAGCCGAATATCCAGCTAAGAGTAGAGCAACGAAAGGTGTTGTTTCTATCAAGGTTAGCGAACGTAACGGTAAAGTCGTTGGCGCGGTGCAAGTTGAAGAACTTGATGAGATCATGCTAATTACTGATAACGGTACTTTAGTACGTACTCGCGTTAATGAGGTGAGTGTTATCGGTCGTAATACTCAAGGGGTACGACTAATTCGTACTGCTGATGATGAGCATGTAGTTGCACTACAACGTATTGATGAAATTGAGGAGCCAGAACAACTTGAAGAAGTTGCCGAGGGTGACGAAATAGTTGAAACGAGTAGTGAGCATAATCCCGAGCATAGTGCTCAGCAGGATGATGCGGAAAGCACACAAGACGACACTCAAGAGTAGTTGTTGAAGTAACACTTAAAAGGGCGGCTAATAACCGCCTTTTTTAATGTGTTTTTATTAATGAAAATATTTAATATAGTAGTTAAGAGATTAGGAAGGATTATGTCTGAAGTTTTTAATTTTTGCGCTGGCCCGGCAATGTTACCAACAGCGGTAATGGCAAAAGCACAACAAGAGTTTACTAATTGGCAAGGTACAGGAAGCTCTGTGATGGAGCTTAGTCACCGTAGTAGTATTTACATGACTATGGCTAAAAAAGCAGAAACAGACTTACGTGAGCTAATGTCTATTCCTGATAATTATCAAGTACTGTTTTGTCATGGCGGTGGACGAGGACAATTTTCTGCTGTCCCGCTTAACTTATTACCTCAGGGTAAGTCTGCTGATTACATTGTCTCTGGCTCTTGGTCCGAAGCGGCAGTAGCTGAAGCAAAAAACTTTGGTGACATAAACGTTATTAACATTAATCAAGACACAAAGGGTAACTCCAGCCTTTTAGGTAGCTCAGAATGGCCACTTAATCCTGATGCCGCTTATGTACATTATTGTCCAAATGAAACGGTTAATGGTCTAGAAATAAATACCATTCCAGAAACCAATGGCGTGCCTATAGTTGCTGATATGTCTTCAACTATTTTATCCCATGAAATAGATGTCAGTAAATTTGGCTTGATCTACGCGGGAGCACAAAAAAATATTGGTCCATCTGGGTTAACTATTGTTATTGTTAGAGACGATTTATTAGGCCAAGCTCAAACTGCCACGCCATGTATTATGAATTATAAAACCGCTGCAGATAATGACTCTATGTATAACACCCCACCAACGTATGCTTGGTATCTTGCCGGCTTAGTTTTTGAGTGGCTTAAAGAATTAGGTGGCGTTAAAGAAATAGCTAAAATAAATCAGCTTAAAGCAGAGTTGCTTTATCAAGCGATTGATAAAAGTGACTTTTATCTTAACAATATAGAGCCTCAATATCGTAGCAAGATGAACATCCCTTTTTGGTTAAAAGATGAAAGCTTAAATGAGAAGTTTTTAAGTGAATCTGAAGCTGTAGGTTTAACTGCACTTAAGGGCCACAGAATTGTTGGTGGTATGCGCGCAAGTATATATAACGCTATGCCACTTGCAGGTGTAGAAGCACTCCTTGAGTTTATGCAAAAATTTGAAAAGAGGAATAGTTAGCATGGAGCAATTAACATTAAAGCCAATAAATAAAATTAATGGCGAGGTTTTTTTACCTGGTTCTAAGAGTTTATCCAATCGTGCATTATTAATTGCGGCTTTAGCGAATGGGACAACTAAAATTACTAATTTATTAGTTAGTGATGACATTAACCATATGTTAAACGCGTTAAGAATTCTTGGTATTAAATATACGTTAAGTGATTGTGGTACAGAATGTACCGTTGTCGGCAATAATGGTTTTTTTAACACCGAAGAGCCATTGGAGCTATTCCTAGGCAATGCGGGAACCGCGATGCGCCCGTTGTGTGCAGCACTTGCCGCGAGTGAAGGTGAATATATCTTAACTGGCGAAGCAAGAATGAAAGAGCGCCCAATAGGTCATTTAGTAGATGCTTTAGCGCAGCTTGGCAGCGATATAGAATACTTGGAAAATAAAAATTACCCGCCGATAAAAATAAAAGGTAAAACCTTAGTTGGCAATAGCATTACCATTGATGGTTCTATCTCTAGTCAATTTTTAACCGCAATATTAATGATTACCCCTTTATTAGGGACTGATACTACAATCGAAATTGATGGTGAATTAGTTTCCAAACCCTATATTGATATTACCCTTGATATTATGTCTAGATTTGGTGTCAATGTTCAAAATAATGACTATAAATCTTTCAATGTTAGCAGTAATCAATCATATCAAGCACTAGAAAAATATATGGTGGAAGGAGATGCATCTTCTGCGTCATATTTCTTAGCTGCTGGTGCTATCAAAGGTGGCGAAGTTACCGTACATGGTGTTGGTAAACTCAGTGTTCAGGGTGATAAGCATTTTGCTGATGTGCTTGAAAAAATGGGAGCAGAAATTCATTGGCATGATGAGTCGATCACAGTTATCGGAAAACCGTTAACCGCAGTTGATATGGACATGAATCATATCCCTGATGCCGCAATGACTATTGCAACTACAGCACTTTTCGCTAAGGGTACAACAACCATCCGAAATATTTACAACTGGCGGGTAAAGGAAACTGATCGACTATTCGCCATGGCTACTGAACTTAGAAAAGTCGGTGCTGAGGTGGTTGAAGGTAAAGATTATATTTCAATTACGCCACCTAAATCACTGAAACATGCTGAAATTGATACCTATGACGATCATAGAATTGCTATGTGTTTCTCCCTTGTTGCTTTAAGCGATACACCGGTGACTATTAATGACCCTAAATGTACGGCTAAAACATTTCCTGATTATTTTGATAAGTTAGCCCAAGTCTCTTGCTAATAATTGTAAAGAATAATGTTTTTACGCGATTTTACGAGATAAATCCCGTATAATTTCGCCGATTTTCGATGTTAGGATAAAAATTTATGCAGGAAAGCACTCCAGTAATTACCATAGACGGCCCAAGTGGCGCAGGTAAAGGAACCGTTGCAAGGATAGTCGCGGATCAGTTAGGTTGGCACTTGCTAGATAGCGGTGCTATTTATCGCGTGCTAGCGGTGGCAATTCAGCACCATCAGCTTTCATTAGATGATGAAGAGCCGCTTGTCCCTATGGCCGCTCATTTAGACGTGCAATTTGAAATTAATAGTCAAGGTGAAGCGAAAGTTATTTTAGAAGGCGAGAACGTTACCGATATCATCCGTACGGAAGAAATTGGTGAGTTAGCTTCACAAGTAGCCGCATTCCCACGAGTTAGAGAAGCCTTATTACGTAGACAACGCGCATTCAGTGTCAGTCCTGGTTTAATTGCTGATGGTCGAGACATGGGCACTGTTGTTTTCCCGCAAGCCGAAGTAAAAATATTTTTAACTGCCAGCGCAGAAGAACGCGCACAAAGAAGGTTTAATCAGTTGAAAGAAAAGGGGATAGATGTTAATATCGGTCGCCTTTTGAATGACATACGTCAACGAGATGAGCGAGATCAAAACCGCAAGGTAGCTCCACTTATCCCGGCAGAAGGTGCGTTAACTATTGATTCCACTGATATTTCCATTACGGAAGTGGTCAATGAAATCCTTATGTTTGCCAATGGCAAGTTAACGTAAAGCAAACGGAATACACACACCTTTAAGTTAGCTAAATCACTAATACCTGCTAGCCTTAAAGAACTTTTATTTGAAAGCCTACTGTATGGATGCACTGGGCATACTTAACCACCCCATGAAACATTGACGTTGACTGGATTAATAGCTGAGTTATTACAAGTTATGATGGAAAATTTTGCAGAACTTTTTGAAGAAAGTTTAAAAGAAATCGAAACACGCCCTGGTTCAATTATCAAGGGTACAATCGTAGCCATTAACAAAGACAATGTTATTGTTGATGCTGGCCTTAAATCTGAGAGTGTTATCTCAATTGATCAATTTAAAAACGCTGCTGGTGAAATTGAAGTAGTTGTTGGTGATGAGATTGACGTAGCCCTAGATGCAACTGATGATGGTTTCGGTGAAACTATTTTATCTCGTGAAAAAGCTAAACGTCACGAAGCATGGCAAGTGCTTGAAAAAGCATACGAAGAAAAAGAAACTGTTATCGGTGTTATCAACGGTAAAGTTAAAGGTGGTTTCACTGTTGAAGTTAGCAATATCCGTGCTTTCTTACCAGGTTCATTAGTAGATGTTCGTCCAGTACGTGACACTGCTCACCTTGAAGGCAAAGATTTAGAATTCAAAGTTATTAAGCTTGATCAAAAGCGTAATAACGTAGTTGTTTCACGTCGTGCTGTTATCGAAGCTGAAGGCAGTGCAGAACGTGATGAATTACTTGAATCATTAGCGGAAGGCCAAGAAGTTAAAGGTATCGTTAAGAACCTTACTGACTACGGTGCATTCGTTGATTTAGGCGGCATTGATGGTTTATTACATATCACAGATATGGCTTGGAAACGCGTTAAGCACCCAAGTGAAATCGTAAATGTTGGCGATGAAATTCAAGTTAAAGTATTGAAATTCGACCGTGAGCGTACTCGTGTATCTCTAGGTATGAAGCAGTTAGGCGAAGATCCATGGGTAGCAATTGCTAACCGTTACCCAGAAGGTTCTAAACTTTCTGGTCGCGTAACTAACTTAACTGACTACGGTTGTTTTGTTGAAATCCAAGAAGGCGTTGAAGGTTTAGTTCACGTTTCTGAAATGGATTGGACTAACAAAAACATCCACCCATCTAAAGTTGTTAACTTAGGTGACACAGTTGAAGTACTAGTATTAGAAATTGACGAAGAACGTCGTCGTATTTCTTTAGGCCTTAAACAGTGTATTGCTAACCCTTGGGAAGAGTTTGCTAAAAACTTCAACAAAGGCGACAAAGTATCAGGTAAGATCAAGTCAATTACTGACTTTGGTATCTTCATCGGTCTTGACGGCGGCATTGACGGTTTAGTTCACTTATCTGATATTTCATGGGCTGGTGGCGAAGAAGCCGTTCGTGATTATAAGAAAGGCGACGAAATCGATGCAATCGTTCTTCAAGTTGACCCAGAACGTGAGCGTATCTCGTTAGGCGTTAAACAAGCTGAAGACGACCCGTTCAATATGTATCTGACAGATAAGAAAAAAGGTGCTATTGTTACTGGTAAGGTAACTGAAGTTGATGCTAAAGGCGCAACTATTGAGTTAGCTGAAAGTGTTGAAGGTTACCTACGTGTTGGCGACATTTCTGTTGAGCGTATCGAAGATGCATCTACAGTATTAAAAGTTGGTGACGACGTTGAAGCTAAGTTTATGGGTGTGGATCGTAAGAACCGTACTATTAGCTTATCTATCAAAGCAAAAGATCAAGCTGATGAACGTGAAGCAATGGATAACCTAAATCAAGTTGAAGAAACTGGTTTAAGTGCTATGGCTGCAGCGTTTAAAAACGCTAAAAACTAATATTCCTTAACCGGAAATAGTTTTACTTTGCAATGGTGCTGTAATTATTACAGCAAGTGAAAAGAGTATTTATCACTATCGTGGTGATACTCTTTTCTTATTTTAAACGCCATCGGCGGAGCCAACTTTTACTCTTATTTTTATTCTAATCAGTAATGTTGCGCGGTGCTAGGTAAATAGTGAGGGTCGAGAATGACTAAGTCAGAACTTATTGAAAAATTAGCCGATAAATTAAGTCATTTATCCGCTAAAGAAGTGGAAAAATCGATTAAAGAAATCTTAGAATTAATGGCGCAATCTTTATCAAAAGGTGAGCGTATTGAAATTCGAGGTTTTGGTAGTTTTTCATTGCACTATCGCGCACCTAGAGTTGGGAGAAATCCAAAAACGGGTGAGTCGGTTGAATTAAGTGGAAAATACGTTCCTCACTTTAAGCCAGGTAAAGAGTTACGTGAAAGAGTTAATCTTTCAGTAGCATAAATTGCAAAGCTAACTAAAAAATTAGATAATAAACGGCATGTTAACCATGCCGTTTTTTTTTGGCAAAATTTAATAAGGCAGATTAAAGTGCGATTATATATAACACTCTTTTTTATTTTAGTTTTACTCGCGCTAGCATTTATTTTTGGTAGCCAAAACCATCAGTTACTGACATTAAATTACTTAATTGCACGCACTGAATTAACTGTGGCTGCCGCGGTGAGTTTATTTACCGGCCTAGGTTTTTTATTAGGTTTATTGGTTACAATTGCTTGGCGTATTGTACGAAAAAGTAAAAAGGCCCTGGCAAAAAATAAATCTCAAGAAGCATAGTGTCTTTGATTTAACACTCTGTTCCCTAATTCTCTATACAACATGTCTCAAGAGCTCTAATGATTGAATTACTCTTTTTATTATTACCCGTTGCCATGGCTTATGGCTGGTTTATGGGGCGTAATAGCATCAAACAAAACCAACAAACGGCAAAACAAGATCTATCAATAAAATACTCAACGGGTTTAAATTACTTGCTATCTAACCAGCAAGATAAAGCCATTGATTCACTACTCGATGCACTAAAAGTTGAGGATGATAGTGTTGAGGCTCACTTTGCTATGGCGAATTTATTTCGTAAACGTGGCGAGTTAGACCGTGCCTTAAAAGTGCATGAGCACCTTGTTAGGCTCAATCACCTTCCTACTAAAGATAAACAACAAGCTGTGTTTGAATTAGGAAAAGATTTTTTAAGTGCCGGTTTATATGACCGCGCGGAAACTATGTTTACTAAGCTATTAAAGTCGAAAGATTATGGCTTAAAATCGTTATCTTATTTATTAAAAATATTTCAATCGACAAAAGATTGGCAGCAGGGCATAGATCGAAAAAAATTAATCGTAAAACATAATGATAAACGCTTACTGCATACGTTAGCTAACTTCTACTGTGAATTAGCAACCACCGCATTTGAACAAGACGAATTTATTGAAGTAATTGAATTATTAGAGCAAGCACTTTTACTCGACCCTAACTCATGTCGTGCTAATTGGCTTATGGCCAAAATCTATGAAAATCATCAACAATGTGAACTAGCTGCTAAATGTTATCAAGCTATTTATCATCAAGACAATGAGTTTTTTCCTGATGTGATTGAACCCATGCTAGCTTGCTATACACGATTAGATGCCTTAGAAGAATTCTATAGCTTTATTAAAAAGGTTTATGATGAAACTGCGAGCTCTGGTGCGTTAATTTGTTATCTGAGCTACGTAGAGCAAAAGCATGGTAAGAAAAAATCTTTAGAATTCATTTTATCGGCATTAAAGCGTAGGCCAACTATCCGTGGTTTTGAACACTTTGTTAATATGCAAATGACACAAACTGATGATGTTAACAATGCTAGCTTGGATTTAATTAAAGAGCTAATTGGTGAGTATTTAAAAATCAAACATAGATATAGTTGCCGTAGTTGTGGTTTTAATAGTCAAATTCATTATTGGTCATGTCCGTCATGTCATGAATGGGAACAACTTAAACCTATCCGCGGCCTAGAAGGGGAATAATAATCCCTTTCTCTGTTGTAAAACACAAGAGCTACATCGAAGGTACTCACTGACTATCGTCAGCTCCGTGCTTTCTCTTTGCTGTTGCACTTTTCAACGTTGAAACGAATCATTATTAGTTTTAAATGTAACTAATACTAAAGTTATTGTCATTCCCGAATTATCTTGTCGGGAATCTATTGTTTTTAATACAGGAATTTCCATGAACGCTCCAAAAGTAGTAGTTGCCCTAGACTTTGATAAAAAACAAGATGCCTTATCATTTGTTGATAAGATTCAGCCCACAGATGCTCGCTTGAAAGTTGGTAAAGAAATGTTTACCTATTTCGGCCCTGAATTTGTTAAGCAACTTACCGGCAAAGGTTTTGATGTTTTCCTCGATTTAAAATTTCATGATATCCCCAATACCGTAGCTAAAGCCGTTACTGCGGCTGCTGATTTGGGTGTTTGGATGGTGAACGTTCATGCTAGTGGCGGCAGTCAAATGATGGTGAAAGCAAAGCAGGCACTAGATAATTATGGCAACGATGCGCCGTTGTTAATTGCGGTCACGGTTTTAACAAGTATGGGCGAAGATGATCTTCGTGGCTTAGGCATTACTAAATCACCCGCTGAGCAAGTTAATTTCTTAGCGAATTTAACTAAGCAAAGTGGTTTAGACGGTGTCGTTTGTTCCGCATGGGAAGCGGAGCAATTAAAACTGGATTTAGGTAAAGAGTTTAAATTGATTACTCCTGGCATAAGACCTGCGGGCTCAGCGCAAGATGATCAGCAACGAATTATGACACCAAGCCAAGCAATAGATGTTGGCGTAGATTATTTGGTGATCGGACGTCCAATTACCAAAGCAGCTGATCCTCAATTGGTATTACAGCAAATCAATGCATCTATTCGTTAAATACTAGTGATTTAGTCTTGCTAGCAAGAAATAAAAGCAAAAAAAAGCTAGGTCAATGACCTAGCTTTTCTCATTTAAAAAACTGATCCATCCTAAATAGGATGACAGTAAGTCTATTTTTCATATTGGTGGATAAAGGCAACAAGATCTAGAACCTTGTTTGAGTAGCCAATTTCATTGTCATACCAAGAAACCACTTTAACGAAAGTATCTGTTAGTGAGATACCTGCTGTAGCATCAAACACAGAAGTACATGTTTCGCCGATAAAGTCATTAGAAACAACAGCATCTTCAGTGTAATCTAAAATACCTTTTAATTCGCCTTCAGCAGCAGCGCTCATTGCTTGACAAATTTCAGCGTACGTTGCTGGTTTTTTCAAGTTCACTGTTAAATCAACCACTGATACATCAGGTGTTGGTACGCGGAATGCCATACCGGTTAATTTACCATTCAATTCTGGAATAACTTTACCAACAGCTTTTGCTGCACCCGTTGATGAAGGAATAATATTTTGTCCTGCACCACGGCCACCACGCCAATCTTTAGCTGAGGGGCTATCAACTGTTTTTTGTGTAGCTGTTGTCGCATGAATTGTAGTCATCAAGCCATCTTGGATGCCCCAATTATCATTAAGTACTTTAGCAATAGGGGCTAAACAGTTAGTAGTACATGAAGCATTTGAAACAATATCTTGGCCGTCATACTTATCTAAGTTAACACCACAAACAAACATAGGGGTGTCATCTTTAGATGGTGCGCTTAACACAACTTGCTTCGCACCTGCAGTGATGTGTTTACGTGCCGTTTCATCAGTTAGGAATAAACCAGTAGACTCAACTACCACATCTACCTCAATATCATTCCATTTTAAATCTTCAGGGTTACGCTCAGCTGTTACACGAATAGCTTTATCATTAACAACTAGCTGTCCGTCAATGACATCAACAGTGCCTTTAAAGCGACCATGTGTTGAATCATACTTCAACATATAGGCCATGTACTCAATGTCCATTAAATCGTTAATACCAACAACTTCAATGTCATCACGCTCAGCAGCAGCTCTAAATACAAAACGGCCAATACGGCCAAAACCATTAATACCAACTTTAATTTTCATGGTGCACCTCATAAATTCATTATGTAGTAAAATTACACCATTTTGAGATTATTACAAGATAAAGATAGCTATTATGACTAAATATTTCATAATTCTCTCGTTGTTTTGTTTTAATTACCAAATTAATCATTTTTAGCTTAATTAATTGTGCATTTTGTACAATACTTTTGAAATAGCATGGTAGAATGCGCAAAATTTTGAATAATAGCAGTGAGCCTAGTCTCTCGACCTTATTTGACAGAGGATAAATATTTATGACACAAGATAAAATTTTGTGTGACATTGGCTTTATTGGCCTTGGTGTTATGGGTAAAAACCTAGTACTTAATTTAGCTGATAATGGTTTTAATATTGCAGGATTTGATTTAAGTGATGAGAAAGTTCAAGCGGTTATTGCTCAAGACGAACTAGAGAATACTACCGGTACGCCACGTGTGTACGGTTGCTCTTCTTATACTGAGTTATTGTCGCAACTTAAAGCACCTCACTTAATTGTCTTAAGTGTCCCTGCGGGAGCGCCTGTTGACCAAGTATGTGAAAATCTTATTGGTGCCGGTATTCAGCCAGACGATATTATTATTGATACCGGTAACAGCTTGTGGCTTGATACGGTAGCTAGAGAAGAAAAGTACAAGAGTAATTTTTTGTTGTTTTCTTCCGCGGTTTCTGGAGGCGAGGTTGGAGCACGTTTTGGTCCATCATTAATGCCAAGTGGCTCACCTTATGCTTGGGCTCGCGTTAAACCTATCTGGGAAGCTATTGCCGCTAAAGTCGATGCAAAAACGGGTAAACCTCTCGAGCGTACCGAGCCAGGGCAAGTTATCACTGAAGGTGAGCCTTGTGCTGCTTATATTGGTCCAGCGGGAGCTGGCCATTACGTTAA
>JALJPA010000430.1 GCA_022969215.1 Colwellia sp.
GCATTTTTTTCACGGCTATCAATACTTTGCTTACTTTCTTGGTATAAGGTTTGAGCAAAAGTAGCGTCTTTTCGTTTATCCGCTAAGGCGATTACGGTGACTTGTTTTTCTTCAAATCCTTGACGAATTTTTATTATATCACCGATTGATACGGCTTTACCTGACTTAGTGCGTTGACCGTTGTAAAAAACTTTGCCGCCATCAATCATTTGTTTGGCAATAGCACGGGTCCGATAAAACCTTGCGGCCCAGAGCCATTTGTCTAATCGTGTTGAGCTATTTTCCGCTGTTTTACTTGTGCTCATAATAAACCTAAAAATGGAACTTTAATGAATTGGCTGAGTCTGAAAATGATTATAACAGCTGGTAATTATCGAGTAGTAACTTTTTTGTTACCATTTTATTTACTAAATGCCTTAAAAACTCAGGGTATTACTTGTTGCATAGCTTGTGGTCAAGTATCATCCGTGTTTATCTAACAGTAAAGTAACAAAAAACTAACATATGGCTTTTGCTATATGTGGCTGTATTTTTTCATAAATAATAACAATATAAGTAGATATGCCACTTCCCTCTAACATGACAGATCTTTCATCTATATTCACTCAACTTGGTCATCGACGTGTTGCGCAATTTGCGATGGCTGTATTATTAGTCTATATCGCCTATGTTGGCGCAAAAATCACTTGGTCTGTAGTGCCGCAAGCACAGTCTAAGTACTTCAACGGCAATAAATAGTCGAAATGCTAATAGCAGTAAGCAAAATCATACCGTTGATGTTGCTAAAATACAGTCACTTAATCTTTTTGGTTTATATAATGAAGGTGACGTTGTTGAAGCTGAAATTGAAATGGCTAACGTGCCAGAAACTAGATTAAATTTAGTGTTAACTGGGTTAGTCGCTAGTGACGAGCAATCAAAAGCAGCGGCAATCATTGAATATCAAGGCAAACAAGAAACCTACGGTATTGGCGATATTATTATCGGCACCCGCGCTAACCTTGAACAAGTACTAATGGATAGAGTGTTAATCAAGCAATCTGGTCGATTAGAAACCTTAATGCTTGATGGCTTTGACTATAATCAGCCAGCAAAAAAAATAGCTAACAAGCCAGCCGCTAAAAGAAATAAGACAAAAATAGGGCCACAATCTTCGCGTTCAGGTGTGGTCGATCAAAGAAGCAATAAACAATTAACTGCGACCGCTAAAAGCTTACGTGCTGAATTTTCGCAAGATCCGGCAAAAATAGGCGATTATTTACGTATTTCACCCAAGCGTAAAGACGGCAAGATCATTGGCTATACCCTTAGACCCGGTAAAAAACCTGAATTTTTCAAACTCGCTGGCTTAAAAGCCGGTGATGTTGCCGTTGAAATGAACGGCTTTGATTTAATTGCCCCGACACCAGCAATGCAAGCCATGGCTGAAATGCGACAGGCCCGTGATATTTCACTGCTGGTAAATCGCCAAGGTAATTTAACCGAAATATTAATTAGCTTAGATTAAATCGCTAAGCTAGCTGAATAAACTAACGTAATTTTTAAACTGAAAATTATTTATAACTATTTTCTATAAAGACTATTGAGATAGATTTTCTTTAAAGTTAAATAAGCAGAGACACTAATAATGATGAAAAAGTTTTTATTAATTTTAACGACAGCAATGGCATTTAATTTTTTATGCTTAGTGGGTCAAGCCAGTGCTGCACAATACTCTCCTAATTTTAAGGGTACTGAAATTACCGAGTTCGTTAATATAGTCGGTAGAAACTTGAAAAAGACCATGATTATCGATCCTAACGTGCGC
>JALJPA010000431.1 GCA_022969215.1 Colwellia sp.
CGCGATAACCATAATATACACTGGCGGTGAGCAAACAAACGGCAGCGGTAATGCCCTCAACCCCGAGTATTGGCGCGTAGTTAACCAGCGGGGTATCCATCTGACTATAGCCAAATTGTAACCAAGGAAAACCTGTCATTACCCAACCGCGTAACCAGTCGGTGATTAACCAGATTGCCGGGAAGGCAATAAAGTAGCGCAGTAAGCTTGAGTGTGAGGCAAACCGATTAACCAGGTAAGCACAAAGCGCCGGATAAATAGCGAGGTAAGCACACAATAATACGACTAATAGCGCAGCAACAGGTACAGGTAACCCGCCAAAATCTAAGATGCTCACTGAAATCCAATGGAGTCCTGCGACAAAGAATCCGAGTCCCCACAGGAAACCATATCCGGCAGCGTGCTTTGCTGATTTATTGTCAATAACAAAGAGTAGGGCAAATAATGAAACGTATAAGCTAATGGTGTAATCAAACGGGGCAAAAGCAAACACGCTAAGCGCGCCAGCCAGTGGCGCGCCTATTTTATGGATCAGAGATTTGATAGGTTATTCCTTTGTGGCGATCTACAGCGACAAGCGGAGTAACCTGTCACCGAGACGGTTAAGCTGATTCCGCTAAGCGATCCTGTTGTGCTTCTGGTATCTTCACTTGTAGCTGAATGATACGACGGCGGTCAGCTGAAATGACTTTAAATTGGAAGTCATCGACAGTAATTATCTCACCTTGCTCTGGTAAATGACCAAATGCATGCGCAATCATCCCCCCAATGGTATCCACTTCATCATCGTTAAAGGTTGATGAGAAGTAGTCATTGAAATCATCAATGGGTGTTAATGCTTGCACTGAGAACACACTTTTATTAATACGGCGGATATCTTCTTGTGCCGACTCATCTTCATCGAATTCGTCTTCAATATTACCGACGATCTCTTCAAGGATATCTTCAATGGTCACAAGACCTGACACACCACCAAATTCATCAACCACAACGGCCATATGATAGCGTTTAGAACGAAACTCTTTAAGGAGTTTATCAACACGTTTACTTTCTGGTACAACAACTGCTGGGCGTAATATAGAAGACAGCTCGAAGCTGTCTGGCGCACCAGTAAACACAAATTTAAGCAGATCTTTGGCTAACAAGATCCCTTCGATATGATCTTTATCTTCATTGACAACGGGGAAGCGCGAGTGCGCAGAGTCAATCATGATAGGTAAAAATTCTTCGACACTTTGACTCTTATCGATAGTAATCATCTGTGAGCGAGGGATCATAATGTCGCGTACTTTCAGTCCTGAGACTTCGAGCACTCCTTCAATCATATCCTTGGTGTCTTGATCGATCAGTTCGCGATTTCCTGCATCCTGAATGACTTCTACAAGCTCTTCTCTGTTTTTCGGCTCACCTTGGAATAATTGAGAAAATTTTTCAAAAAAACCTTTTTTTGATGAACCGTTTGTCGAGTGAGGTTTGTCGTCGTTCATAGTTTGTTGTACCTAAGTTATATACGTTAATGGTATCAATATTACTTTTCAGTAATATAGGGGTCTTCAAATTCTAGCTCTAGCATGATTTCGGTTTCCAGACCTTCCATCTCTTCGGCTTCGTCATCGATAATATGATCATAGCCGAGTAAATGTAAAGTTCCATGAATAACCATGTGCGCCCAATGTGCGGTCAGTGGTTTTTGTTGCTCTTTTGCTTCGTGTTCGACTACT
>JALJPA010000432.1 GCA_022969215.1 Colwellia sp.
CATCAACGCCTGACCCTGAGGGAAAAAGGTGTCTTTGATAACAAGTATCCACACCAACTGATCATGACGGCAACACCTATTCCTCGTACTTTATCGATGACTGCCTATGCGGATTTAGATGCCTCTATTATTGATGAATTACCTCCAGGTCGCACTCCAATAAACACTGTGGCATTACCTGATTCACGCCGCGGGGACGTTATTGAACGTATTCGCCAAGGCTGTGTTAATGATGGCAGACAAGCTTATTGGGTATGTACCTTAATTGAAGAGTCGGAAGTATTACAGTGCCAAGCTGCCGAAGCAACTGCGCTTTTATTAGCAGCACAACTACCGGAATTAAAAATTGGCTTAGTACATGGGCGGATGAAAGCGGTTGAAAAACAACAAGTGATGGATGCTTTTAAAGCGGGTGATCTTCACTTGCTTATTGCCACTACAGTCATAGAAGTAGGCGTAGATGTGCCTAACTCCAGTTTAATGGTCATTGAGAACCCTGAACGTTTAGGCTTAGCGCAATTGCACCAGTTACGTGGTCGTGTTGGTCGAGGCTCTGTCGCCTCTTTTTGTGTATTAATGTATAAAGCACCGCTATCAAAAACCGCCGTTAAACGCTTAAAAGTATTACGTGAAAGTAATGACGGTTTTGTTATCGCAGAAAAAGATCTGGAAATACGAGGTCCGGGAGAATTATTAGGCACCAGACAAACCGGTTTAGCCGATCTTAAAATTGCCGATCTGGTACGAGATGGTTACCTAATCCCTGAAATACGACAACAGGCATATTTATTATCACGCCAATACCCTGAATGTGCGCAATCATTAATTCAACGTTGGTTAGGCAATAAAGAGCAATACTCCAACGCCTAGCTAATACCTAACTAACTCTTAGTTAACACTTAACCAACGACAGTAATTAATAATACTGTCGCGCCTTCCTGGTCACAAAAAGCCACCAACAGTTACATTTAAGCAAAATACAGTAGTATTGAGAAAACATATGATTTACGATAAATAACAATGGAATAGATAAGGTAAATCATGTCATTCAATCAAATTATACAAAATAACAAAAAGTTATTAAAAATAACCTTCATAGCTCTCAGCACCATTGCCCTTTATGCCTTAGCTTTAGGTTTACTTACGCCTTATTTACTCAAAGAAAAACTCCCTGCCATAGTCAGTGAAAACTCTTCATATACCCTGCAAGTGGCAGATATTGATATCAACCCCTTTTACTTATCTCTTGAAGTTAAACAATTAAAAATACTCGATGAAAATGGTGAAGATTTTACCGGTTTTGAGCGCTTATTTGTCAATTTTCAAATGTCTTCACTATTCCGATGGTTATGGACTTTTGATGAATTCACCCTAGAAGGCCCGCACTTGCACTACCAGTTATACCAAGACAGCAGCAGTAACTTTGATGAGCTTATTGGTCCGCAGAGCAGTACAGAAACCGAAGAGAATACTAAAAAAGGTGCTATTCCAGAAATCCTAATCTCGCGTTTAAATATTGAGCAATTAAATTTACGCTTTACCGATCACGCTAAACAAGAGCCGTTTGATGCCAACGTTGGCCCGTTGACGATAGAACTGGATAACTTCACCACACAAAGAGAGTTAAATAGTCCCTATAAGCTAAAAGCAACCTCTGCCGGTGGTGTT
>JALJPA010000433.1 GCA_022969215.1 Colwellia sp.
GATTTAACAAGGTAAAGCGCGCCAACGGAGCAGCCGGAATAGATGGGCAGTCCATAGGTGCGTTCGCCGAAAATCTAGCAATAAACCTGAAACAACTGCAACTTGAACTGCAAACCAAGCAATATCGAGCGCAACCAGTTAAGCGGGTCGAAATACCTAAAGACGATGGCGGCGTAAGGTTACTTGGCATACCCGCAGTTCGAGACCGCATAGTGCAACAAGTATTATTGAACATACTCCAACCGATTTTCGATACCGACTTTCACCCATCAAGCTATGGGTACAGGCCGAAACGAAGCTGTCATGATGCTATCAGTAAGGCCACGGTATTTATCCGTAAGCACCATTTAGACTGGGTAGTTGATATGGATCTGTCGAAGTGTTTTGACTTGCTTGATCACGAACTAATCATCAGTAGTGTGAAGCGAAAAGTGACAGACGGTAGCATTTTAAAGCTGCTTAATCAGTTCTTAAAAAGCGGAGTAATGATAGGTAATAACTGGGAAGCCAGTACGGTAGGCAGTCCGCAAGGAGGTGTAATTAGCCCTTTGTTAGCGAATATCTACCTAGATGCTTTTGATCAGGAAATGAAAAAGCGCACTCACCGTATAGTGAGGTATGCAGATGATATCTTGATCTTATGTCGCACAGAAAAAGCGGCTCAAAGGGCATTAATGACAGCGACCCAGATACTAGAAAAAGACTTGAAGTTAACAGTCAATCAGAAGAAGACTCACATTGCTCATAGCAGTAAAGGGGTAAAATTCTTAGGGGTAGAGATTGGTAGCCAGTGGACACGGATACAAGCATCAAAACTCATCGGCTTTAAACAGAAAGTTAAACAAATAACAAAACGCAATGGCGGCATAAATTTAGCTGAAGTCATAAAAAGGCTAAATCCAGTGGTGCGAGGTTTTGTGAATTATTTTAGTATCGCCAATTGTAAACGAGAGCTAAAAGCCTTGGCAGGGTGGATAAGACGAAGATTAAGGGCAATACAGCTGAGGTTGTGGAAAAAGCCATTAAGGCTACATCGACGACTAAAGCAGTTAGGGAAACAGCCACCATTTAAGTTCATCAAGATGAACTCGTGGCGGAACTCTATCAGTCCTTTATCTTGTGTCGCGATGCCAAATCAATGGTTTGAAGAACTCGGATTATATTCAATAGAGCATGTTAATACAGGATGGCTTGCTCTGTCAGCTTTCAGAAAACAAGTTGACAGAATATGAAGAATACATGAGCCGTATACGAGGTCCGTACGTACGGTTCTGTGAGAGGGATGAGGCAGCAATGCCTCACCCTACTCGATGTTCTTAGTTTTATAAAGACACATAAAAAAGCTAAAAAAATGGTATGGTGCTAATTAAATATCGCGACTATTAATAAACGACACCTTACTATATACTGGGTGCTATACCGTATTTACTTTGATATTAGAGTTAATATTATCATGAATGTTCAGAGTCACCTTATACAAGTAACAGTTAATGGAATTTTAGCTACGCTAGCTGATTTTCAAGAAGGGAGTACGCGGGTATTAAAAGATAATACCTTAGCTAAACAAC
>JALJPA010000434.1 GCA_022969215.1 Colwellia sp.
TAACCGATTACTAAATCGCCTTCTATCTTCTACCAACCTTCGGCGTTGCTCGACTAAGTACGTGAGTTTCCGAACGGGTTCACTTTCCATCTTTAAGGCTTTAATCTTTTTGGGGTAATTAAGCATTAAATCAAGTGCAAGCTCCGCATCCGTTGGGTCGTCTTTTGCTCCACTGGGGGAAAAATCTTTACGGTACTGGGCTAACATTGAAGGATTAACCGGATGAATAGTGACAAAATCATACTTCTGTAGCGCGTAAACAATAGGCCCTTTAGATAACTCAACAGCAACGGCAATCTGTCCTTTATATTGCTTATGTAGGCTGATTATCCAGTCATTTATCGTATTCGATGAGTGCTTTATTACCTTGGGTTTTCGTCTATCTGAATTAGCTTGTTGAATGCATACATCATGTTTATCGTTCGCCCAATCTATCCCGACGTAAACAGAAAAATCACGAGTAAACTTAGTCATAATAACCTCCAGTAGTATTATCAGCATGTATGCCAAAGCTCTTCGAAAGCAATGCGGAAATCATTGAAATGTTGAGCGCACAATATTCGTATGATGCAGGCACATGATCTGAACACGTTAATTATGGTGGTATTCAGACTTAAAGGACTATAATGCGCACCAAGAAGTCCTTAGCGGCGATTTGCATTTAGCAGCCTTTTAAGGGAAGTGGAGTGCTCTAATAGTGTCTTGCGGGTATTTAATGTGACTTATCTCAGTTGAATAATCACTGATGTATTTAATTAAATGTGCTTGATTAAAAATTCCACGAGTAGCTATATTTTTACTCGCTGTTAAAAACAGTTTGATTTACATAGACATCCACACCTTTGAAATAATAGACTGAATAAAATTTAAATCAAAATAATAACGACAGGAGAGTATAAGTGGCATCGTTCATAGAGTTTTTACAAGGTAATCCTTTATATATCGTTGGCTTGTTTTTTTTAATTATTTTTTTTATTGTCAGTTTGCTTAAAAAAGCAATTAAACTGTTAGTGATAGCGCTTATATTATTCATAGGCTACAGCTATTACCTGAACGATATCTTTGATGAATACCAAAGTTCAAATGAAGGTTTTGGGCTATTGGAAAGCAAGGCGGAAGAGCTAGTAGATAAAGTCAAAGATACATTAGATCAATAATCAAACTTGAGCAGGTGAAACGGAATGAAAGTAGCAAACTTTTAACAGCAACTTGACTAACTTGATACTAATTGCATTTTGGCCTTAAAGTTAGCTCAACGTTAAAGCGATCATAACCGCTCTGTAAATATCTATCCAACTTTGAAATTAGGTTGCAGAACTGGTTATTGCCAGTCCTGCTACTTTATATATAAAGTTACGTGATTACACAGATTTAAGCTTATCAATTAAGGGATCTTTTGCCCCCATGATAAGTAACCATAAACATGTACCAATTTCAGCAATTGATGCAGGTAATCTGACAAAACTAGGAATATCTAGCTCTGGCAGTAGTATTGCTCCGGTAAATCGAATCAAATAACTAATACAACCAAGCATTAATAAGATGCCAAAGACTCTCGGTAT
>JALJPA010000044.1 GCA_022969215.1 Colwellia sp.
CTGAAAAAACGTATTTATAAAATACTCTACTTTAGCGTTCAGAAGATCTAAAGAGCCACCGAAGGCTAACTTTCCCATGCCCACGCCAGACTTTATCTATATCCAAGCCACTTCAAGACATAAAGAGGCCAATGCCGATATGTTTAGAGATACCACCCATCTGTCGCGCTACCGCGGTGATATTGCTTACACCGACTTCTTAGTTAGCGAGTATGCTCCGGCATTTTAAGACTATTGTAGAGTTAGCAGAACTTGCTAACTCTACAATTCAAGAAGACATGTAGGCATGCATAAATTAGTTATCTCTAAATGCTCGTTCACTGCCTTGAAATAACGAATAAAAGAGGTAATCAGTTAATGTTTGTTTACCCGTTTCAATAAATGCTTCGGCTCCCATACCAGGACGAAGTTCAAGTCCCAAACTTTCCATATTTTCAATATCATTCACCTGTAATGCTACGCGATAATAGGGCTGACCTTTGGAATCAAACAACCGATCCGGTGATATTTGAATAACGGTTGCAGCAATCATAGGCATTTTTCGCTGATTGTAAGCAGTCAAGCGCACTTGGGTTTTCGCCGCTAGCTTTATACCATCTATATCATCGGGAGATAATTGTACTTCAACAATTAAATGATCATTTTCAGGTACTATTTCCATCAGTACTTGCTGAGAGGCTATTGTTCCGCCAACAGAGTGAATAGAAAGGTTGCTGATTTTTCCTGCTACTGTCGCTCTAATCGAAGAACGATCAATAGTTAATTTCAATTGCCCCAGTTCACTGGTTATTACCGGAATTTGAGCAGTAATTACAAATAACTGCAGCTGATATTTATAATCACTCAGGCTTTTTCTATTATTTTCTGAAAGTTGTTGCTGCTTACTTTCTAGTTGATATTGCGCTATTTCGGTATCAATGCCAGCAATTCTCGCTATGATTACCGTGATATTACGATTTATTGGCTGTAACTTTTGTTTGGCATAAAAATCACTACTGGCAAGTTTTTCATAGGTGGCTCGTTCAAGTTCTAGAGATGCTAATTGATCTTGGTAGCTTTGTTTTTCTTTCTTTTTTCCGACAATGGCCAATTTAATTTGGTGAAGTTGACTATTATGCAATGCCATCAATTCTCGTTCTATATCTCGTTGTTTTTTTAACTGTGAATGATTGAAAAACAACCGACTTTCTTGAGATAACTTTTCTGATAACTTAAGTGTTTCTATACCTACCCTTAGCTTTTCTTGTTTATTCAACATTGCTGTAAGTAATTCACGCTGTAGTAATAAATGCAGTAACTGGTTAAGTTTGCTCTTAATACTAAGAAGAAGTTGTTCATTTTTTAGCTGTACCAAGACATCACCTTTGCGGACTGTTTGCCCTTCGTCGACATTAATCTTAGTAACTATTCCACCACCCAGGTGCTGAATTTCTTTGCTAAAGCCACTAGAACGTATGTAGCCTTGTGCAATTGCGGCACTACTCATTGGCGCAAATGATGCCCATAAGTAAAAAAGTGAAATAACCACGAATACGAGTAAACCCAAAGATAATTTATAGCGGCTCAAATCTATCCTTTGTGAAGTCATGACTTCCTCCCTAACTAAATAGCGGATGCACTCGCTGCGAAGCATTTTTTTGAACAAAGGCTTGCAGACTTGAAACCGTGCCTGAATATTCAACTTCACCTTTATCAATTAAAAGTACTTTATCTGCAACAGCGAGTATTTTAGTGTTTTGAGTTACGGCAATAACTGTACAGCCAGCAGCTTTAGCGCTCACAATTAAGCTCAAATAGGCTTTTTTTCCTGCTTCATCTAAATACGCATCCGCTTCATCAAATATCAGTAATTGTGGCTGATGGTACACGGCTCTAGCCAAACAAACCCTTTGTAATATACCCAAAGATAGACCAGTACTTGTCATGTTCACTTTGGTTTCATAGCCCTCTGGCAGTGATGAGATAGTATGATGAACAGCGGCAGTTTTAGCTGCGTGAATCAATTTACTTTCGTTGCACTCCTCATGATGACAAATGATATCTTTAATTGAAGCATTAGGCAGATGTAAACGTTGCGGGACATAGCCTAGTTGTTTACCTAACCATTGACGGTCGACTAACTTAGTATTAATTTCATCGATAAACACCTTGCCTTTATCAATAGCTACATTACCCAAAATACTTTCTAACAATAGTGTTTTACCACTACCATTTGGCCCTATAATAACGTTGAACGAAGCTGGTATTGCCTCAAATTCATGAACCGACAATATGCTCGATTTACTTGTAGGGTCTTTTACCACTAAGCCTTTTATAAAAATTCTTCCAATGATTTTTTCTGGTGGCTGTATTATTTGTTCATTATGACTCAAGTTTTCAGTTGCTTTTAATTGCATAACTATCTGCCAAGTACTTGAGACCAGTTGCCAACTATTCACTAAAATGTCAAAGGGCATTATACCTCGCATGCTAAGCATTAACGCAGCCAACATCACGCCTGCAGAGATTTGACTGGTGATAAGTAAATAAGCTCCTAACGTTGGCACTATTATTTGAAATAGCCAACGAATACTCAAGTTTACACTTTGAAAAGTATGATTAGTACTCTCATGTATACACTGCATTTTTTGTGCTTGTTCACTGATCTTTATCGTTTTATTAAACCAGGCGTCAGCCATACCCATAGCACGAAATGCTGGTATATTTACCACAAATGATAGGTTTTTTCTCTGTTGAGCTTGACTAGATTTTTGATGAATAATGTTGAAAAGTGATCACTAAAAAAAACATAATATTGGCAATAATAAGTACATAACCGAAAAAAGGATGGAGGGCAAAAATAGCAATAATAAGTATAGGTATCAGTGTGGTATCCATTACCGCAAAAAGCGTTGGACTGGTGGCAAAGGTACGTAGTGTTTTTAATTGATGTAAGGTCGATTGTTGCTGTTCAGCGGATTGATGAATGTTACTGAGCAGTTTATCCAATAAATAAGGCTCAGTGGTTTTTTCAATAAAATTGGCCAAACATGCCGCCACTTTTCGACGTAAAATTTCACAACCTATAAGCAGTAAACCAAAAATAGAAATGGCCACTAACAGCATTATTAATGTTTCTTTACTTTTACTTGGTAGTACCCGATCAAATATTTGTAAGGTATAAAATGGTATCGCCAAATTCGATAAAGAAACCAGCAGGCTGAGTAACCAAATAAGTGCTAACGCCTTAAAGGTTGCTTGTCGGAGATCTGTCCATTGACTCGACATAGCGTTATGCTATTGGATCAATATTAAGTTGTAGTAAACTTAAATTGTCTATATTTTCAAGGACAACAAAATCACTAAAACCATAATTACCTCCCGTACCATCAAGATCAATTTGCACTATAGTGTTTCCATCAACTTCAACTAAATTGAGCCAATCGGAAACATTGCTAAGGCTTAAGTCTTCAGTCAGGGTAAACTGTAAAATATCATCGCTAGCATCAAAATCAGTAATCGTATCTAAATAACCGCTTAAATCACTTTCTCTCCAGGTAAAAGTATCTTCGCCCAAGCCTCCGGTTAAGGTATCGTCGCCTCTAGCACCTCGAATAAGATCATTACCAGCACCGCCTACTAACTCATTATCACCACCGCTGCCTTTGAGGATGTCTGCAAAATCTGAACCGATAGCATTTTCTATGGATATCAGGGTATCTGAATCTCCGCCAGTAGAACGTTTGTTATGAAGGTCAATATATACTCCACTATTCGTCTGGGCGTATGACACAGTATCAATACCGCTACTACCATTGACCGTATCTTTTCCTGAGCCACTAATAAAAGTATCATTGCCAGAGCCACCATGAAGATTATCCCGGCCAGAGCCACCATTTATATAGTCATTACCAGAACCACCCGTGATAATGTCTGAGCCACTACCACCGTAAAGAATATCTGCGCCAGTGCCGCCCATAATAGTATCGGAGCCACTACCACCATCAATAATATCTTCGCCAGAGCCACCAATAATAGTATCGTGGCCACTACCACCATCAATAATATCTGCGCCAGAACCACCATTTATGCTATCTGATGCTGAGCCACCATCAATTGTATCTGCGCCGGAGCCGCCATTAATTGTATCTTGACTTGAACCGCCATAAATAACATCGTCTCCACCACCACCTTCGATTATATCTGCGCCGGTACCACCAAAAATAGTATCGTTACCTGAATTACCTGTCAGCTGATCATTACCACTATCACCATAAATAGTATCATTACCTGAACCGCCGATAATCTCATCATGGCCATTTCCTCCAAAGAGGCTATCGTCACCAGAGCCACCTTCGATATAGTCACTGCCGCTACCACCGTAGGCTACATCTTTTCCTGCGCCACCATATATATAATCACTGCCATTTTCGCCATAGAGTAAGTCATCCCCGGCTCTGCCATGAAGCTGATCATTACCACTGCCGCCATGAAGCTCGTCATCATCCTCAACTACACCGCCGCTTGACGGTGGACTTGCCGGTAAAACAGTATTACTTGTACCTATATAAGCAGTAAACACACAATCATCAAAGTCCAGATCGCCACCATTATATAAATCTTCAAACCCCAATCTTATATAACCATCAGACGGGCTCATTAAACCTACAATGTGAGATATGCCATCCGGATTGAGATTATAGTCACTTATTTGGCCGTCAGCAGAGTGATATTTGTTGGTTTGAATTTGTGTTTCACTGCCATCTTGGGCAACAAACCACAATGTTGGATTGCTATCTTCAATATTTGCAATATTTCCTTGGCTATCTCTAAACACTAATTGCCCTGTATTGAAGTCCAGTCCTTGGTAGCTATTATTTACACTATAGCCATTAGCTACAATAAAAAAACCCACTTGCTCTCCCGCAGTCAAACTAAGATTACTAGTGCTTACCCCTGGTGTTAACGTGCCGCCAGAGCCGTTACTACTGGCATTGATGAAATGAAAAACCACGTCGGTAATATCACCATTTTCATCAATTTTATAACTACCAAGCGTATTTTTATAACCAGCAGATTCACCTTCAAAAACGATGCGGCCTTCATAATCTGTATTTATTTCTAGTTGATTTAGTTTGATATATTTAGGCCCGCCACCGCCCCAAAGCACATCATCACCAGACTCGCCAAACAATAAGTCATTGCCTGAGCCACCAATTATCTCATCTGTACCTGAACCCGAATGGGCAATATCATCACCACCACCAGCAATTATGACTTGGGAACCAACCCCTGTGGTAATAACATCATCGGCACTGGTACCAATGACGGGTTTTATTGCATTTGACATAATAAATACCTCAAATAGATATGAATACTTCTACAAAGCAATATTCATTCCGATATATTAAGTAAAAACTATTCAATAGCTTGATAATAATTCACTAAGTATTAAGCTAGTATTTCTTGAGGATTTCGCACTTTGCAATGCACAATACTATGAATATAACGATCGCAAAGCATTAACCAGTTTACTTTGCTAAGCAGTGCCAACTAAGAATGCCAAAATAAGTGCTTTGCCAATGATTATTTGACAAAAAATCGATGTTTTTTTATCGGGATAGGAATACGGAGAGTATGGACGTGTTATCGCTAAACTGAAGTATTTCGATGTGATATTAAGTGAGTGATTGCAGCCAATTCATCGCATCGTCTTCATTATCAAAGCTGCGTGTTTGTTGCGATGCTCTGGAGGGTGATAATTTATTGATGACATCTAAGGTAGTATTTGAGGTGATAACCATGGCTTTAGCAATGAGCTTTTGCTGGTTCAACCAAACATTATAATTTTCCAGTTCTTGATAGGCTTCCGGGGTTGCACCCAAAAAATCAAGATTATTAATTAAAATAGAAAAACTTACATCTGGTAAGTCATTAACTATAGCCTCGACACCATTAGTATATTTCTGTGCGCCGTATTCATTAAAAGCACCGACATTTCGGACAACAATGATATTGCCCTTTAGGCTAATAGATACTTTACCGTGTTCAATACCCATACATTACCTCTAACCAGTAACCAGTAACCAGTAACTGAACTTAATTTATATCATAATTAGTGATGAAATAATTACTATAGCCTATAAAAACTAATTTGCTAAAAACAAAAAAAACGCAATAATCTCTTATTACGCTTCTATTGTTACTTTATATCAGAGTATTATCAACAACTTAATCGCTGCTAGATTAAACTTATATTTCTTTAATACGGACACTACCACCACTGGTTTTTAATACCAGTTCAGGGCCACCACCATTGATAGTTCCTTCAATTTTTCGTTTGCTGATTGAGCCATTGACGGCGAACTCACTAGAGACACGCCCACCACTAGTTTTAGCAGTAAGGTTTACCGCAACATCTTTAGCTAAATAAGCAGTGATAGAGCCGCCAGAAGTTTTTAACTTACTATCTTCGGTTGGATTTTTAGGTAATTTCAGCTTAATGCTGCCACCTGAGGTTTTCGCATTAATTTTTCCAATAATATTATCAAGGTCTAAACTACCACCCGAGGTTTTAATATTTACATCACCGACTATTTCTTCAACAGAAATAGAACCGCCTGAAGTATAAGCCTCTACTTTACCTGTTAAGTTTTCAATTTCAATAGAGCCACCACTCGTGTTTACATCAATATTATAGTTTTCCGGCAAGGTTATTTTATAAGTCACTCTGATACTTGTTGAGCCAAAACCAAAGCCACTGCGATTTAATTCACCATGAATACTGACATTATCGCCAGATTTATTAATGTTAACCTGCATCTTATCTTCATCTTTACCGCTAATATTTACTTCAATCAATACCGTATCTTTGGCATGAGTATCAATATCAATAGCACCAACATCAGTCTCTAGCTTTAATAAACCACCAGCTGCGACATTCAATTCTTCATTATATGTTTTTGCTTGCAAGCCACCTGCCATTAAGAACAGTGCAATTGGTGCATATTTAAAAGTATTTTTCATGTTTAACATAAAGTATCTCCGTATATTTTTATTAGTATTTTCATGACTAAGTGCTTGAGGCTATCAAATACTTAGCTAGATTTTTTGGTCATTATTAAGTGAGATGCAACTTGAACAAAAAAGGTTTAAATTTATTTTTAACTATTTCAACCTTAGACTAACCATGTGCTTAAGAAAAAACCACCAAAAATTAATATGATGAATAATAACAATGCCAAGATAAGCGGTTTAGGTCCCGCAGCTTTAATCGTTGCCCACTGAGTTTGCGCGCCAAGCGCCGCCATAGCCATGGCTAAAGAGAACTGACTGGCGAAGCTTAATACAGCTTTAAGTGATTCAGGCAAACTAATAACACTGTTAACCATAGCGGCTGCCATAAAGCCAAAGACAAACCAAGGAATAGTAATAACACTTTTTTCACGCTTGGCGCCTTTATCAGCACTGTTACTAGTATTGCGATTACTAATACGGCACAGCACTGAACTTAGCATTATAATAAAGGGTGCTAACATCATCACTCGAATAAGTTTAACTACCACAGCGGTTTGCATCGTTTCGCCATTAATACTTTGCCCGGCAGCAACCGCTTGCGCTACTTCATGGACAGTACTGCCAATATAGATACCAAAAGATTGGTCGCTCATCTCAACCCATTGATAGATAAACGGGTAGCTAAACATAGCTAAAGTACCAAAAAGCACCACAGTGGCAATGGCGATAGTAATATGTTCTTGCTTTGGTTTAAGCACCGATTCGGTAGCAAGTATCGCTGCGGCTCCACAAATAGCGCTGCCCGCAGCGGTTAAAATGGCGACATCGCGATGAAGTTTTAATACCTTGATACCAACAAAAGTACCTACAGTAAAAATTGTACAAATAACTACCAAATCAATAACAACGGCTTGCCAACCTACCGCTAATATTTGCTGTAAACTCAAGCCAAAGCCAAACAATACAATGCCTGCTCTAAGTAATTTTTGTTTACAAAAAGTAGAAAACTGTTGATCTCTTTTGTCCTCGATTCGCACTGAGAAGTGACCGTAAAGCATACCGATTACAATGGCTAACGGCAGTGCGCTCAAGCCAAATTCTGACACTTGCTCTATTTTTGCTAAGGCTATTGCCAATAAGGTAATAACGGGCAGAACTATATAGGTAGACATAAGGCACCTCTTTTCAAATAATTAGATTACCATCGGCTAATCACTAACAACCACTCTATGGAATATAATATAACCTAAGCGTCTAAATAAGAATAATGGATTGATTCGATGTATAATATTCAAAAAACCGATGTATAATTTGGTTAACTTAGATCCTGTTAGCTTAGATCCAGCGAACTCAGTTACGATCAACTATTGCTGAAGGAAAATTAGCCATGAGTATTTCAATAAAAAAACTACAACTGTTTGAAGCAACTGCCCGCCTAGGCAAGCTCACTAAAGCAGCCAATGAGCTTGCCTTAAGTCAGTCTGCCGCTAGCCAAGCATTGAAAGAATTAGAAAAAAGTTTAGGTTATCCGCTATTTAAACGAGTGGGTCGAGATTTATTAATCACGGAGAATGGTCTTAAATCCCTACCTAAAGTCCGTCAAATAGCCGATTTACTTGATAGCTTGCAACTCGCCAATTTAAATACCATGAGTGGTGTTTTAAGAATTGTTGCCAGCGGCACCATAGCCACATATTTACTGCCTAAATTAATTGCTAAATTTGTAAAGCTGTATCCAGAGGTAGTACCTGAAATACATATAGGTAATACCCAGATGGTCATTGAGCATTTGGGCAAAGGAAAAGCTTCTATTGGTTTGATAGAAGGGCCCGCAGTGCATAGGCACTTACAAATAATCCCATGGCAAGTAGATAAGTTGCAGGTCTTTTGCCCACCTGACCACCCGCTAGCAAAAAAAGCAGTCATCAGTATTGAACAGTTGCAACAGCAAGCTTGGGTATTGCGTGAGCACGGCTCAGGTACACGGGCTATCTTTGATGCCGCCATTGAGCAAATGGGCGTTCAAATTAACTTAGGCATAGAGCTAACCAGACAAAGTGCCATTAAAGAATCTGTTAAAGCCGGTTTAGGGCTAGGTTGCTTGTCTCAGCTATCTATTGCTGAAGAGTTAAGAAATGGCGGTTTAGTGGCGCTGAAATCACCGCTGAACTTATCAAGACGTTTTTCCTTGGTGACCCATAAAGACAGCTATCACAACTTACTTGTGCAAAAATTTATAGATTACTTAAAAGCAGAATGCTCTAATAAAAAATCGTAATCAGAATAATTAATACTACATAATTCAATGACAAAAAATATAAAAGAATATGACCTTTTATTTAGCCGTAGTAGACTGAATTAATGACGTTATTAACTATTTAGGACATTTTAAAACACCCACCAATTTAGTCTAATTTGTGTAACTCTCAACATAAATATCGAGGGATAAATAGGACCTATGTGGCTAAAAAATAATATTATACCCATGTAGGAAAAAAGAGGTTTACTTGATAAGTAAGAAATAATAGAACTACACTCTAACAAGCAAATTATGTGAAAACATAAGACGCAAAGCCACCGGTCTAAGGATTTTTCTATGACAGCGGGGTTGCCAATGTGAGGGCTAAAAGCATTGTCAAATAACCACTGAACATTCTTCTTCTCTGACAGGTATAATAGTAATTGTATTTAAAGCAGGATTTATTATGCATAGCCAACTAAGCCTTTTACTAAAGAAAAGAACATGTACCTTACAACTCAAAAAAATATTGTGGTGTATGATTCTTTCATGCTTTGCGATAAGCATCGCGAGCTCAGCCCAGTCATTTAAAACTGCGTTAACCGCCTCAGATAATGATGATTTTTACCAACCCAATTACCCATTAATTTTTGTTAGCGCGCCAATTAAAGAGGAGGAAAATTCTTCGGGTGGTTTAACCGGAAATTATAAACTAGGCACTGATGTCTTATCTGCCAATAACCCCAGCGGTGGCAATAAATTATGGATTTTACTGCCTGACGGTCAAACTAAATTATTATTTCCTCTGCCTATTCATTTAGAACAAAATTTAATTGATACGCCTGAAAACATGTTAAACAGCGGCTCTGTCATTGAACCTAATTTATCTGAAGATGGAAAAACAGTCTATTTTAGTTACTTCCATAATGCCGATGATAAATTATCTCAAAGTGGACTGCCTCAATTAGGTGCTGACCTGTATAGCATCAATATTTCTGCCTTATTGCATGATTATTCATTTGCGCCGGAATCATTAATGGCCAAACGCCTTACTGTTGCCAATGTCACTACCAACGGAATATTAGGCACTAAAGAACTCTATAAAGATGCGCTAAACCCAACATTAAAAAATAATGGCTCTCATGGTTGGGGTAGTGTTTACATGCATGCAGAAGAAATGCGGACAAAAGAGGGCTTAAAGCTGATTTATGTGAGTGATAAAAGGCGTACCAGTAATTCTAATAAAGGCATGGGTTATGCCAATCATAACTTTAATTTATTTAGTGCCGATATTGGCGATGATGGCAGTTTAAGTAATCACCAACAATTTCAATACTACACAACCACATCAGCACTAAGTCCGAATAGACTACGAAACGGTATTGCCTTTTCCTATCAGGCAACAACCCAAGATGCACGTCATTGGCAAGTTCAAGGCATAAATTCGGCTGGCCAATGGTACCCTATTTTTGGCTACGGAAATTCTCCTGAAGCGGCTCATCTAAGTACCTTTTGTGTTAAAGAAAAAGGTCAAAACCCTGGGGACTATCTTATTGCCACCAGCTATTACAATTTGAACAATAATGGCTTTGGTGCATTACACAGCCTAAAACTATCCATGGCGGGTATGAATGCTTACGATCTGCCCAAGGCTGGCGTTATAGTACCGCGCCAGATAGGAAGTAAATTATTAACTAAAGGCGTAACTGTTGGCGACTTACCTTCTAAAATGCACAACGGTAAATCATTAGGTAAATTTACCACACCTCGATGCGGCATGGCAGATGAATTATTTTTTGCTCATACAACGACAAGTGCGAATCAAAGAGTCTTTGATAGCGATAACAGTAAAGGGATTTATAAATCTTATATTGGTTTTAGAAATAACTTAGAGCCATTTGATGCAAGCGCTGAAGTAAATATTGACGCGGGTAAGGGTATTGCAAAAATAATTTCTGATGATACCGGCACAGTAAACCTGTTATGGCCATTGCCAATTCTTAGCTGGCAGCAACGTACTGGTGATATTCAACAAACTTATTCGGCACCAGCGGTCGCTTCTAATACAAGTATCCAAGCAGGTAACCCCTATGCTCAAGTGGGAACTTCGGCATTATGGAATACCGACCGTAGACCTTTTGATTGTTGGCTTGGCAATCAAGGGCAAGTTCCTTTTAGTCCAAATAAAGCCAATAAAAATATAAACGCTGAAACCCAAGAGCTAGTTAACCAATCTGCAGGTTTAAATCGAGTACAAAATCAAGCTGATTTCTGTGAATACTTGCTGCCTGAAAATGTTTTAGGCATCGCCATTAACCTAACATCAAATAAGCTTAGAGGCTCCTATGGCAATTATCAATCGATGGGGGAAAGCGCGAGAGAAACATCTCGACTGCTTGGCGTTTATTCAGTTAAAGATCAGCAAGACCAATCATTCAAGGCGATAATACCAGCGAATGTACCATTCGACTTTCACTTATTAGACAGAAAAACAGGACTTAAGTTAACGGATACACGTAGTTGGCATTCATTGCAACCTGAAGAATCACGTACTGACTGCGGGGGTTGCCATCAACATGAAAAAGCAAAAGCAATCCCATTTGAAGGGACCTTTGCCGCCCAGAACGAACCGATGAATATGGTTAATGAAACAAAATTTATTGATTACGATGCCATGTGTCTGCCTGAAATAAAAACAAGCTCTTTACCCTCTTTAGCAACGCTTGAATGGGCAACTGATGTCTGGCCAGGTTTTAATAGAAACTGTAGTAGTTGTCACAACAGTGATAACAGTTCAGATGAACAAGCATTAACAGCCCTTTCTTACGTGAATGAAGAAGATGCATACAAAAAATTAACTACCCGAAACTTTATTAGCCAAACATTAGGAGCGTTAGGAAGTTCTGCATGGTGGGCTGCTCGAGGAAAAAGAACCGATGGGCGAAATAATGATCTAGAAAAATATCAACCTGAATATAGTAAGAAAAGTTGGGGCTTTAGACACAGTCATATTCATCAGGAAGAAAATAATCTCTGCGATGGCAACTCACCCGATGAAGCAAAATGGGTATATAAATTTGGCCATTGGATTGATAATTTTCAACATCGAGATGTCGGCAGCGGGCCGTATAATACTAAGTTAGATAGATATCACCCCACTGTAAACAGCTCAATTTTGGGTGCCTGCACTAGTGGTGATTTACACGTAGGATGGTGGGATGACTCTGGTCAGATAAAACGTATTTCCGTTAGTGTCAATGGTGAGTCTCGCTTTGAACTAATGGATCAAACTAACGGCTCAAAGCAAATATCTTTAGGCCTATTAGAGCCTGAAGATAGTATTAAGGTATCCGTAGAAGACCCAACCGGTAATAATCAACATTATCAAAAGTCTTTTAAAGAATTATCAGCCGAATGTATTGTACGCTTAGAAGGTCATAATACTGAAGTAACGGCAGTGCCCTATACTCACGAACACGATTATACCGATGAACAAACTGACATTGGTACAGTCTTAGCAGATGCCGCATTAGATTCAGTACCTGAACCTCCTGTTCTACCTGATCCGCCAGAAGATAACATTAATATCGATAGTACTTCATCATTACCCGCAGATGCAGACACCCCCATTGATACCGAGATCAATTACAGCACGATGGAACTCCCTGTTATGGCGGATGCATATATTAGCCAATACAATAGCGTAGAGAAAAAAATGAACTTTGGTGGTTCACAAAAATTAAGGTTATACACTGGTTCAGCTCGTCGTGTTTTAATTAAAGTTGACCTATCAGATGCACCTCCGACTAGGGAGTTAATAAAAGCTAGCCTTAAAGTTTTTGTCCTCAAGGTTTCCTATCCGTCTTCTCCCAAATTACTCGCTTTTAAAGTGATTAGACCTTGGGTTGAAGGCACTCAAAGTTGGGGGGCAAGGCCAGATGGTGTTACTTGGATAGAGAAGGATTACTATGATCATGACGAAACTACTGAAAATAATTGGCTTATTCCTGGAGGCAATTTAGATCAGCTAAGTGATTACGGTTATGGTGGTAACGGTTTAATAAAACGAAGCCCTGTAGTTGAAGGTGAGTGGCTTTCATTAGACATAACCGCAGTAGTGCAGTCATGGCTGATATCTCCAAACACTAATCATGGTGTATTATTACGTGGCATAATGAGACCTGGTAATGCAATTCATCTAGCTTCAAAAGAAAATACAAATGAAACACTGGCACCAAAAATTGAGTACCACTATTTAGGTGAGCCCGTAGAAGATTAGCTTTTTTAAATTATTTAACAGGTCAACTGACTTGAGCAATAAGCTCAAGTCAGTTTCTAGTTATTAACCTTCTAATGTTGTTAGTCTCAACTTTTTTTATTATGGTTATTTAAGAAAATTATTCATACCTAAGCGCTTTAATTGGATTTTTTCTCGCCACTTTAGCCGCATTAGCACCCACGGTACTCCAAGCAATAATCAGTGATAATAAACCTACGCCCAAACAAATAGGTATCAGCCAAATAGCACTAATGCGATAAGGAAATGCTTCTAACCAAGTTAACATCAAGTAAGCGGCAATAGGCCAAGCAATTAAATTTGCCAGTACCACTGGCTTAGAGAATTGCCAGATTAGTAAAGCCACTATATCTTTAACGCTCGCTCCCATGACTTTTCTAATACCAATTTCTTTGGTTCTTCTTTCTACGGTAAAAGCAGATAAACCATATAAACCTAAGCACGCTATCACAATGGCAATGAATGAAAATACCAAGAACAACTGTGCTGTGGTTAATTCATCATGATATTGTGCCGTCATCATTTCGCTTAAAAACTGTAAGTTAATCGGTTGCATAGGCACGTTACTCTTCCACACACCTTCAATAGCATTAATTAAATTAGGTACGTTATCAGTAGTAAAAGAGATGTTTGCCACACGAAAACGTTGTGGGTTAAGTGTATAAACAGAGGCTCTGACACCAAACTTAATCGAACGAAAGTAAATATCTGGAACCACACCAACAATGGTTAAATGCTGTTTTCCTCGAATATCTATGGCCAGTGTTTTGCCTATGGCATCTTCAGGAGTGCTAAAACCAAACTTTTTCAAAGCTGATTGATTTAGTACCACACTGGCTTGACCTACTTCACCTTCAGCGACTTTTTTAATAGTGTCGGTACCAAAGTTTTCATCAAACAAACGACCCGCTAAGGGTTTTACTTGGTAGGCTTCAAAAAATCCATAACCCATATTATGGTAATTAACTAATTGAGCTTCGTTAGCAACGCCGTTGGCATGTGGTTCTAATAATTTGAAAGTATTATTGTTCTCATTATCTTGCGTTGGTGCTTCCGAAGAGAAAACGACACTGCTTACATCGGGTAAGTTTAATAATTCTTGTTTTAAACTGGCTAAGTTATCGCCAGTATTGCGAATACTAAGTACCAGCTTGTTGTCACTTTCATAACCCACCGCCATATTATTAGAGAAGATCGTTTGGCCATAAACTACCAAGGTTGATATCACTAAAATAATGGAGGTAGCAAACTGAAAAACTACCAAGACATTTCTAAATTTTGCCGAACTTTTCGACTCGACATTCTTACTCGATTGTAAAATTTTTCCCGGTAAAAAGCGTGATAAATAAAGTGCCGGATAAATACCGGCACCAATGCCAACACAAATAGCGAGGCCAACTAACATCAACAATAAGCCGGGTTCATCGAGTAAATTTAAGGCTAACTCTTTACCTAATACTTCATTATAAAAAGGTAATACTAACTCTACTGCCACCAAAGCAAATAGTAATGACAGTAGCACTAAGGCTATAGCCTCACCTAAAAACTGTATCGCTACTTGTGTTCTGCTCGCACCTAACACCTTACGCATGGCAACTTCGCGCGCTCTTTTACTGGCTTTAGCGGTAGATAGATTCATGAAGTTAATACAGGCAATCAATAACACTAAACCAGCAACAATAATGAAGGTGGTGATCATTTTACTATCGCCCATGGGCGTTAAATCACCCATATTTCCGGCTTGGCTTTTGGCATGTAAATGCAAGTCGGCCACCGGCATAATACGCTGTCTAACAAAATCGGTAACTTGCTTACCTGAAGTTTGTTCACCTAAAATATTAACAAGCATATCAACTAATGGGCTTTCATTATTCATCCAAAAAGTAACGCGTTCTTGTAATTGCTGCGCATCAATACCCGGATTTAATTTAAAATAAGTGTAAACATTAAGGCTAGTCCAGGTATGTAAAGTGCCATCATTTTCACCAAACAAAGCGGGTTGTAAATAAACAATCATATCGGTATTCAAATGCGTAGCATCGGGTAAATCTTTTATTACCCCGGTAACCGTCAAAGTAGTGGTATTGCCGGCAATACAACAAATAGTCAGTGTTTCGCCGACCGCATCACTTTTACCAAAATATTTAAAAGCTAACTCTTCGGTGATAACCAAATCCATAGGCTTGTTAAAAGAAGACTCTTTCGATCCATGGATAAAGGGCAAGTCAAAGAGTTTAAAGAAGCTGCTATCAACCATAGTAAATTGTTCTGGAAAGGCATCTTCATTTTGTCTTACCGTTAAATCAAACTGAATAAAACGCACACCAGTTTCGATTTCATTTTTCGCATAATCGCGTATCGCTGGCATCATGCTGCCCGCTGAACGTACAGTTTCAAACGGTTCTTGATTCGGAATAGAGTAAGCGGTGTGCATACGTACTAGCTGCTGATGATCTTTAAGCCAGGTATCAAAGCCAGACTCTTGGCGGACAAACAACATGATTAAAATACAGCTCATTAAACCTATGCTTAAACCAAAAATGTTGATGACCGAAAAAATACCGTTTTTAATAACATTGCGCCAAAAGGTAATAAGGTAATTGTGAAACATAATAAACTCTCCTAATCAGCAGTTAAGCCATTTTCTCAGCAACACGAACACTCTGGGCAACCACATGACCATCAAATAAATTAATGGTACGTCTAGCGTAGTCAGCATGTGCAGGGCTATGAGTCACCATAACTATGGTGGTGCCTTCATCGTTAAGTGCTTGTAGCATTTCCATCACTTCTTGACCGTGCGCACTATCTAAATTACCTGTTGGTTCATCGGCTAAGATCATTTTTTGATCACCAACCACGGCTCTAGCCACGGCAACACGTTGTTGTTGTCCACCAGATAGCTGACTCGGTAAGTGCTTGGCACGATGAGCAATGCCAACCTTATCCATTACCTTATTCACTTTAGCTTTACGCTCTGCTGCAGGAATATTATGATAAATTAGCGCTAACTCAATATTTTCAGCAACAGTTAATTCATCAATTAAATTAAAGTTTTGAAAGATAAAACCAATATTCTTTTTACGAATAACCGACAACTTTTTTTCTGGGTAACCGGCAACATTTTCACCATCAAAAATGTACTCACCACTACTGGGTGAATCCAACATGCCTATGGTGTTGAGTAAGGTAGATTTACCACAACCTGATGGCCCCATAATGGCAACAAATTCGCCTTGGGCTATTTCAATATTTACATTATTCAAGGCTGATGTTTCTACGTCTTCAGTTTGATAAATACGAGTTAAATTATGTAGTTTTAGCATGTTGTATTCCTTTGCTCTTTATGAGTCTTTTAGTGTTCTGTTCAATCGTTAAATTTGTTTGGTATTTTTTGTATTAGCTTTTTTCAATAGCGTTCCTATTGCTATGACGCTTATTGAAAGTTCAGTCGCTGCATATCTTGGTAGCTGCTATAAGGACTAGTGACAACTTGCTCACCTAACTCAAGGCCCTCAATAACTTCGATGAATTGGTTGTTGCGTCGACCTAAGCGCACATTACGCTTCACGGCTTGGCTGCCATCGACACTAACCACAAACAGCCACTTGCCGCCGGTATCTTGATAAAATGCACCATTAGGGATTAACATGGCTGCACTGGCATCGCCTAGAGTCAGCTTGATTTGAATAGTTTGTCCGCGGCGTATGCCTTTAGGTTGTTCGGTGACAAATTTAAAGTCGACTTCGAATTGTCCGTTTTGAACTTGTGGATAGACTTTGGCAATAACTAATGAATAATTTTTATAACTCGCGGTTTGACCAATATCAACACGGCCTAGGTAAAATTCATCAATAAAAGCGGTAAGCTTGTAATCGTTAGGAGTATCAATTTGACCAAGGCGCTCGCCACGAGCAATGCTTTGCCCGACCTCGACATTAAAGCCAGATAAGATACCGGCAACTGGCGCTTTAACATTCATGTTATCTAAGTTTTGGCGTGAAATGGCTAAGTTACTTTCTAAGCGACTACTGGTGTCTTTTAAAAATGCTAATTGCTCACCTTGCATGCGGGCATCTGATTGCTGACTTTCAAGGGTTAACGCCAAACGATCTTTATACCAAACTAAGGTATCTTCGCTATCTTCTACTTGTGTCTTGGTAATTGCGCCAGTCGCGATCAAGGATTGTGAACGATCGACTTGACGGGTTAACAGCTTAATTTGGTGTTTAATATCGATAATATTACGCTTATGTTGCAAGCGGTTTTGCTCTAGATTTAACTCAATAGTACGCATATTATTTAGTTGCTCGGCTACGCGTGTTTCATTACCTAAAGCACTGAGTTGCAGTGACGCATTTGATAGTTCTACGATAAGGTTGCCAGCGGTTAAACTAGCGCCATCTTCCACCAATATTCTTTCAACTCGGCCACCTTCAATAGCATCTAAATAAACCGTTTTTGCTGGAGTGACTCGGCCACGAATAGGAATGAAGTCTTCAAAAATTCCTGAGGTTACTTTTGACACCACTATGCGGCTATTATCTACCGATAAAACTTTGCCCGTGCTTTTGTTGGCGATCATATAAGCCGCAAAAGCGACGATTAGTATGATCATGGTAAAACCTAGCCATTTTTTCATTGGGTTAACAGTTGTGGAAATTTTACGATCCATACCTGAGCCGGAAATAGCTTTATTTACCGAGGTCAGTGGTGTGGTACTTTTTGTCATATTAGCTTTTGTCATAATAGTTTTGTCGCAATAAGTTTTGTCGTAGTAAGCTATTAATAAAAGAGTTGGCCTGAGCCAATAATAAATAAACTTAACGTTCTCTTTAACGCTTGTTCTAACGCTCTTTCTAACATTAACAATCCAATAATCGTTCCAACTTGTAATTAATTGTTTTTATTGTGATTTATAAAAAACAGCTAAAATTAACTTTAATAAAACTGTACGTTTATGAACAGTAGGTGTACGTTAATGAACACTTTGCCTGTTAACAATCTTAAAATCATAAGTGATAGACAAGTTAGACACTGCCCTTGCTTGAGCAAGGCACCTACCGTATTTAAAGGATCATTTAGCGTGAAAAAAGAAGGCAAGATTCTCATAGTTGATGACGATGAAGATATTTTAACTGCGGGTAAATTGCTGCTAAAACGCCACTTTTCACAAATCAGCACCTGTAATGTGCCCGAACAAATCCCCCGCTTTATCAATGATCAGCACTTTGATGCCATAATCTTAGATATGAATTTTGGCCCCGGCGAAAGCTCTGGCGCCCAAGGTTTTTATTGGTTACAGAAGATATTAGAAATTAAGCCAGAAAGCGTCATTATTATGATCACCGCTCATGGTGGCGTTAATGTTGCGGTTGAAGCCATGAAGCTTGGTGCTACTGATTATATTGCTAAACCTTGGCAAAATGAAAAAGTTATCGCCACGGTATCAACGGCAGTATTACTGGGCAGAAGCCGTAGTGAAGCGCAAACCTTGCGTGAAACCAATAAAGTATTAGTGCAAGCGAGTAACTCAGCCAGTCAGCAAAATATGCTTGGTCAATCGCCTGCCATGATGCACATTCAATCGTTAATTTCTCGCTCAGCGCCAACTGAAGCCAATGTAATGATATTGGGTGAAAATGGCACTGGCAAAGAGCTGGTCGCCCGAGAAATACATCAACAGAGTGCTCGTGCTCAACAAGTATTTATGTCGGTTGATTTAGGTGCTATTAGTGAGAGCCTATTTGAAAGCGAATTATTTGGTCATAAAAAAGGCGCCTTTACCGGCGCACAACACGATAGAGTTGGCCGTTTGCAAGCGGCAGATGGTGGTACCTTATTTTTAGATGAAATAGGTAACTTACCCCTGCATTTACAAGCCAAATTACTTACCGTGTTAGAACAACGCAAAGTGATTCCTCTTGGCGCAAATAAGGCGATAGCGTTTAATGTCAGAGTGGTGTCTGCCACCAACTTAAAAGCTGAGGCCCTAAAAGATGAGCAGCGTTTTAGACCCGATTTACTCTTTAGGCTCAATACCGTTGAAATTAAGTTACCGCCGTTGCGCGAACGTAGCGAAGACATAGTACTTATTGCCCGTCATTATGTTGATTTCTATGCTAGAAAATATCATCAGCAAGGTAAAAGTATTAAGCAACTAAGTAATGAAGCATTAACGGCGATTACCTCCTATGCTTGGCCGGGTAATATTAGAGAGCTACGTCACGCCATTGAACGAGCAATGATATTAAGCCAAACTGAAATACTTACCCCTAGTGACTTTCAGCTTGATATCGCTCCCCCAGCCCAACAAAGTATCCCCAATTCTATGGTAGTTACTAATGTTGAGCCAACGCTAATCACGCCGCTACCAGAAGAGCTCAATTTAGAGCAGATAGAAAAAAGTGCCATATCCTTAGCGCTTAAAAAACATCGTTTTAATATTAGTCACACTGCCAAAGAGCTTGGTTTAACTCGCGCTGCCCTCTACCGCAGGATGGAAAAACATGGACTTTAAAAGGTTTTCGCTATTAATTGCCACACGCACTATTTTAGCTATGTTAACGCTTATTTTTCTTACCCAAGCGGTTATGCATGAGGGTTATCACGCCACTATATTATTGTTATCGGTAGTACTTATCCTGCAATTTTTTGAAATAATGCGTTTTATTTCAAAAACTAATGCCGAGTTAGTGCGCTTTTTTGATGCAGTACGCCATGCTGACTTTTCACAGCGCTTTGAATTAAAAGCACAGGGTGCGGGTTTTGATGAGTTAGGCGCAACCTTTACTGATATTTTAAAGCGTATTCAAAAGGTGCGTTCAAGCCAAGAAGCAGAGTTACGCCATATCAAGGCCATTATTGAACATGTACCAGTGCCGCTATTAAGCATTGATCAAACCGGTAAAGTAACTCTATGGAATAACAGTGTCAGGCGTTTGTTCGGCGCAAATTCCGTTACCCATATTGATGATATGGCGCAATTCAATGAGGATTTCCCGAAAAAATTACAAACGATATTAGCGGGTGAACGTACGCTGGTAAATATCACCATTGATGACATGGAACACAAACTGATTGTCTCTGCCACTGAGATAACAACGGCAAGCAATCAAGAAGTATTGCTCAGTATGCAAGACATTCAAAGTGAATTGGCCCTAGCTCAACTACAGGCTTGGCAAGACTTGGTTAGTGTTTTAACACACGAAATAATGAACAGTATTACCCCGGTCGCATCACTGGCCAAAACCGCAGTCGATTTAGTGCAAGATGTACAAGAAAAAACTCAGCAACTGCCGGCAATTAACGATGAGTATTCTGAAGAGTTAGCTCAAAAATTAACTGATGAATTAGCTGAAGATTTAGATGATGTCTTAGCTGCAGTAAAAACAGTAGCAAGACGAAGTGACGGCTTAATGCAGTTTGTCACCAGCTACCGCCGTCTAACACGGTTGCCCTCACCCAATAAAAAATTAGTGTCAGTTGCGACGCTATTTAACCATGTAGCGACCTTAGCTAGGCAAAATTGGCAAGCAAATGATATTGAATTAACCTGTACTATTAATCCTCAAGCCTTAGATTTTATTGTCGATAGAGATATGATCGAACAAATATTACTTAACTTACTGCAAAACGCCGAACACGCGTTAACTCATATAAACACACAAGTTACCGCAGCAAAGATTACCCTGCAGGCTTTCTTAAATGTGCGTGGTCATGTCGTTATTGAAGTTTCTGATAATGGCAAAGGTATTGAAGAGGAAAACATTGCGCAAATTTTTGTACCTTTTTATACCACGAAGAAAGAAGGCTCTGGTGTCGGCTTAGCCCTAACAAGACAAGTTATGCTGGCGCACAATGGCAAAGTTACCGTACGTAATAATAACCAAGGTGGTGCGACTTTTAGCCTTACTTTTTAACTAGGTTTTAATTGAGTTTTTTAGTTTTTTAGTTTTTTAGTTTTTTAGTTTTTTAGTTTTTTAGTTTTTTAAACTTTAAGAAAAATACTATTCAACTTGCTCAACCAATTGCTGCATCAAGCTATATGAAAGTTGACTATAAGGCGGAACAAATAAATCAGATCTAAACAGGTTTGGGTAGCGATCTAATAGTCCCCGGCTCTCAAGGTTAACCGCTGCAGGTAACATTGAAAGTTCATCGACTATTCTCTGTTGAACTTTTTTATCGATAAAATAATTAGCAACAACTTCTGCTGCTGCTAGTTTTTCATTTTTTAGCCCACTAACAAAATTAATGGTATCCAGCCAAGCTAAATGGCCTTCTTCAAAATTAATTAACTGCCACTTTCCGCCTTTATCATTTTGACTTTTTATCTCTGGTCCCCAACTAGAGACAATTTCAAGATCTTCGCTAAATTGTGTTGAACTTTGCCAAAACCCGCCGGCATTATTGTAGAATTGCTTAAGTTTATTAAGCACAACGCCCTGCTGTGAAAGTAAAATTTTTAAGGTACTACGATCATTTTTTTGTGCTAATTGCTCTAAATAAAAGGGATGATAGTCCAGTGCTTGCAGTGTTAAACCAACGTTATACCAAAACTGCCCTTGATTTAATGAAAACTTATTACGCCACTTATCAGTCCATAAATCTTTTACCGATCTCGGTATGTCCTGCGGTTTAACCTTAATAGTATTAACATAAAAACCGTAAATACCTCCGCCCCAAGGGATATATAGTGGTTTACCTGACTGCATTCCCATGGGTATTTGAGTTAGTTCTGGATCTAGGTTTTTGTAGTTACTTAATCGAGGAGAGTTAATGTCTATGGGTTGTAACAGTCGGGAAATCTGTTCACCATGCATTTTAATAAAAAAAAGCGTTAAGAAAGTGATATCACATTGCTTATTGCGGATAACTGAAAACATTTGGTCGGCATCTTCGGCTTTAGTCGCAATGACTTCAACTTGATAGTTATAGCCCTTATTTAGCAATATTTTATTTACTTGAGTAATATCTTCAGCTGTCACATAACCTGCCCAAGTAAAAATCCTAAGTTTTTCCACTGCCAATAATTGCAAAGGGAAAAGTATAAGAATACTAAATAAGAATAATTTTCTCAGCACAGCTAGGTATCTCATTTAACAGTTATTAATTCAGTATAGAATGCTCTTTAATTAAAGTTAGATATTTAGCAGATAAAGCCACTGTAGCTAAAGTGACTTCGCCCTATTTAGCTTGATTATTTATTGTTAACACTGGGCAACTGCCATTGCTCAAAAAGGCCATCACTATTATTCGTTACAATTTTATCTTGCCCTGAATAAGCAACGCTGAGCACAGAAGCTCTTCCCTTTGTTGCTTCAGATTTCCACTCAGCAACTAATGCTCCATCAACTACTCGCCAAAGTTTAATCACCTGTTTAGGAGAACCGGTTAAAAGCAGCGAATTATCACTCGAGAATATTGAATCATTAAACTCAAAAAATCGTAAGTTGGTATCTAATTCTGCTAACACCTTTCCCGTTGATAAATCCCAAAAAGTACGGTCTTTTATCGCATCAAGGGTAAAACCAACCTTACCATCACTACTTATACTGACATGATTAACTCTCGAGCCATGAGAGAACTCATGCACATTTTCCCCTGAGCTTGTGTGCCATACCCGTGCTTTCTTATCACTTGACCCGGTGAAGGCCATTTCACCATCATCGGACAAGCTTACCGAATTAATATCTAATCTATGTTTATCAAAACTAGTGACCTCATTTCGCTGAACATCAATGATGCTGGCTTTTCCGCTGCGAAAACCTAATAATATTTTATTGCCATTAGCAGAGATATCCATATCATTAATGATATTTCCTGCCACCCCCCACTCGCCCAGTGGTTTATGACCCTGCACCGAATATAAACGCACTGTTACTTGATTAGATACTAAATAAAACTGATTATCTTCACTAATATCAAGCAATTCCATAAACTGTGCTTCATTGCCTTTTAAGCAGTGCAATGGCGATTCCACTTGGGTATTTTTCCATAAGCAAACGGTTTTACCATCTGCAACCAAGTTTAACTGGCCATCTTTAGACAATACCGAAGCTGTGATTATATTATCACTATGACTTAACGCTAATGTTGATTTAGCGGTGTGAACTTCTTGTTGGCTACAGCCGAAAAGAGTTAATGCGCTTAGTGCACTTATTAGCGTGACAACTTTTACCATTGAAAATATTCCTTTAAAATTTTGCGATAAGCTAGTTAATTACAGTAACTATAAACGATTATGCCCTTAGCCTAAAATACAAAAGCTAGATAAATGACCTCACAAGTCAAGAACTAGGTAACTGAGATCTTACGATGTATACTCACAAGCTATTGGTCAAAAAGGAAGTCACCATGGCAAACATAAACACTCAAGCCACACACTTAGCGCAAAACGCTGCAACAACAGTCACATTCTCCCCTATTGCTACTACTTCGCAAGAAACGATCGCTACTACTCCTGAAAAGAATAAGCAGTTACAAGCAGATGAAGTAGTGTTATCCGCTGAGGCTAAAGCAAAATCGGCGGAAGCCGAAGAAAAAGAAGGTAAAGACAAAACAACCATAGATGCCAGCAGCTTAAATGGTGTTAAAAGTGCAGCGGAGGTTGCAGCTGAAAATAAAGCCAGTGAAAGTGACTTAGATAAAGATATTCGTGAATTATCAATAGAGATCCTCGAGCTAAGTGTCAAAATTCAAATGCTACAAGATAAAGAAGATAAAGAGTCAGTAAAAGAACGACAAAAACTTGAAGTGGACTTAGCTATGAAAAAAGGTCAACTTGAAGCCGCTATTGATAGAAAGTTACAATTGGCAGCAGTGGACTGATAGTTTTCAGCCAGTAATGTTATTATCGAATATCCTCAGTTTTTGCTAAAGATATACCGGCTTCTGTCTTGCCATACTGAACTAATGAAAACAGCAAAGGTTGCCACTTGATAGAAAAGTCTCCAAAAGAGTGCATCCTATTAGAAAAAGCCTCATATGATCCGTAAGATGAGCTATAAACCCTTAAAATAAGACCTTTCGTATAACTTAATGAATAAACGCACTCTACTAATTTATCAGCTAGTGACTAAAGATACTCTGCGCCAGCAAGCATTAGAATGTTTACGTGTACTTGATTTACCAGATGGCTATATTGCCGCCGGCTTTGTCAGGAACTTAGTCTGGGATCATTTACATAAAAAACTAATACCGACACCATTAAACGATGTTGATGTTATTTATTTTGATTTAAACGAAAGTCATGCAGATCAATATAAAGACTATCAACAAGCACTTAAGGTAATGATGCCAGAGGTTAATTGGCAGGTAAGAAACCAAGCATTAATGCATAGCCGAAATGGCGACCAGCCTTATCAAAACAGCTTAGATGCCATTAGTTATTGGCCGGAAAAAGAAACGGCGGTGGCGATACGTAAATTACCTTCGGGTGAATTGGAATGTATTGCCGCTTTTGGTTTTGAATCTTTATTTAATTTACAGCTGAGCCATAACCCCAAACGAGAAAGAGCTGTATTTACTCAACGTGTTAAATGCAAAGGTTGGCTTAAGCAATGGCCCAAATTAACTATTACTCAGTAACCTAATAAATAGTTAATAAAAGGCCAGTAGTTGGATTTTTCCTGCTGACTTATTCTTGCTGAAGGTTCTTCAATATCTGACAATCACCGACTTTATCGTTTGGGCATGACCTAGCTAAGGTATGCAAGGTTTGCTCTAATAATGTTAGCTCAGCAATGGTCTTTCGTACTTTTTCTAACTGCTGCTCAATCAAAGCATCAACTTCCTGACATGATGACTTTTGATCCACTTGCACCGCTATCAAAGTCTTAATTTGCTCTAGCGGAATTTGTAATTCCCGGCAGCGTCTTATAAACACCAAACGTTCAATATCACTGGCACTGTATTCTCTGTAGCCATTATCATTTCTATAAGCCTCAGGCAGTAAACCTATCTCTTCATAATAACGAATGGTTTTACTGGCGACATTGGTTTTTTTAGCAAGTTGGCTTATTTTCATAAAAATTTCATACCTGTATTTATAACAGTTGACCTTACTGTGACTGGAAGGTTTATTATGCCGCCATTATAACGATTAGCCTTAGTTGGTGTTAGCTGTAAATATCAGAAAATTGTAACTATCGGGCAAATAAATAGTCGTTATTTAACCGTTAACTTAGCTAAGTAACTCACCTACCTAAGTGAGAAAATTTAGTAAATATTAGGAATATCAATGTTATCGTATTATTACCGCTCGTTAATACACCATCATCATGGATGGCAAACAACTAGCTTGTTAACTTATCCACTAACCTACCTAGTTATTGGCGTAGCTGTATTGCTACTTAGCCCTAACGCAATAGCACAGGGCAATAACCCTGCTACTGATAAGCCAACAACTTTAACTTTAGCCACAGCAATTAAGCTTACTTTAGCTGAAAACCCTGCCTTTAAAGTATTCACCCTGCGCCAAGCTGCCCTTGATGGCCAACAACAAACGCAAGCGCTAGCACCTGGTTATCAGTTAGGATTTGAAGCAGAAAACTTTGCTGGCACAGGTCAGTTAAAAGGCTTTGATGGTGCTGAGTTTACCGTGTCTTTATCATCTGTTATTGAAATGGGTGGTAAACGCGATGCACGTCGAGATTTGGGTACCCATAGAAGTGCCATGTTAGCTGCTGAACGGAAGATTACCGCCTTAACGCTATTAGCTGAAGTTACTCGTCGCTATATTGATGTACTGGCCGGCCAAGAAAGTTTGCAGTTGGCCTTTGATGCAACAAGTTTGGCAGAAGAGACTTTATTGGCCGTTGAAAAGCGTGCCAAAGCGGGATCGACGCCAAAAGCCGAAATAAAACGTGCCCTAGCCGCTGTTGGTAATGCTCGCTTAAATGCTTCATCAAAACAGCAAAAATTGGTAGCTGCGAAAATGTCCTTAGCCCTTTTATGGAATGAGAAGTGGAATGAAAGCTGGAATGAAAACTCGAATAAAAGTTCGAATGACAGCTCACCGACATTTAGTACCGTTGCCGGAAATCTCTATCACTTTTCGCAAGACGTCTCTTTTGATCGACTTTATGCCAAGATAAAACAAAATCCTGCCATCCTCAGCTTTGCCAGTGAAGAGCGACTCAAAAGTGCGCAATTACGCTTAGCCAAAAGCCAATCAAGTACCGATATTCAGTGGACGCTTGGGGTAAAACAACTACAAGATGTTGGTGATACCGCCCTTGTTGCGGGTTTTAGTATCCCGTTATTTAGCTCAAGCAATAATTCAGGCGCTATTATTTCAGCGCAAGCAGAGCGAGATGAAGTACAAGCAAGAAAAATCACCGCTATGTTGCAGTTGCATAACCAATTGCAACAAGCCTATTCAAGTCGAAAACAAGCTATTTACAGCGCAAATAGCTTGAGAAATACCATTATTCCGCTACTTGAAGAAGCACTAGCTGAGACACAAATTGCCTATCAACGTGGCTTATATAGTTACCTCGATTATTTAAACGCTAGACAAGAGTTACTACTCGCTAGACGCGCGTTAATTAAATCGGCAACAGCCGCTTTGCGTTTTGGCGCCGACATTGAACAATTGATAGCAGAGCCGCTACCGGCGTCGCAACATTTTCAGCAACAAGCCTCATATGAAAATATTTCACCGATAAACAAGCGTTTCACCCAAGGATAATTTAATGAAAAATCATTTTTTAACTAGCAGCCAGAAGACCTGTCTATTACTGGGTACTGTGATGGCTACCTTATTATTTACCCTGCCATTTTCTCTAACAAGTTATGCGACTTCCCATGCAGATAAGCCTGTAGATAGTCATGCCGATAAAAAGATAGCAGAACATGCTGATGATCATGGTGATCCTCTCTCTATTTTAAATAGTGACGAACATAACGATGAGCATGTTGAAACTCATACCGATGAGCACGGCGAAGAAGGACATATAGAA
>JALJPA010000045.1 GCA_022969215.1 Colwellia sp.
GTTTTAAAACAATATTACTCAAATTAGGAGCCCTAAAATGACCAAAAAAATCTTAGCCCTTACCATTGCTGCGAGTTTATCTTTAATCGGTTGTGGACAAGCTAGCCAGCCAAAAATGGAGGCAGTAGTTCAGCAAGATGTAATGTTCATGCATTCTGCTACCCAAAAAGATATTGATAATATCGCTGATAATTTACAGATTAACTATCGCGTTGTCACAAATATAGCGAGCGATAAGTGTGATCAAAACATTGTTGATGGTACTTGTTTTGAAGTTGAAGTTAAGTTGACGGCCAAAACAGAAATCAGTGTAAAGGGTTGGAATATTCACTTTAGCCAAATCGTGCCAATACAATCTTTTGAAAGTGACCATTTTATTGTCAAACACCTAAACGGTGACTTACACCGTATTAGTTTAAAAGATAGCTTTTCTGGCTTTAAAGCCGGTGAGAGCAAAGTTTTATTATTTCGTGCTAGGTATTGGGCTTTGGGTGAGTCAGAGGCTTTGCCAAATTATATAGTGGGTGCTGCGGATGCTAGTGATATAAAAGCAAGAGTCATTGAAAGTACTCGCCCAATTATCGATCAAGACTCGGGCCTAGAAATTTTGCCACATGTGACGAGTTTCACCGATATTGATAAACAGTTTAAACGGTCACCCGATGATAAAACACAATGGCTAACCAGTGAAGCGTTGTTTGAACGAAACCTCAGCGTTAATGCAGCAAGTCAGGGTAATAAACTAGGGGTAACACAAGCTATTGTGCCAACACCAAAATCGGTAATAGTCGATGAAGATCATGGTTTTGTCGAAATACCAGAAGGAATTGTTGTGCATTTTGGTAATGTAAAACCGGCGCAAGTGAATGCGGCATTATCACGTTTAACCAGTTTAGGTATCACGCAGAATAAAGCGGGTTTGCCAGTTCGTTTAAGTATTGTTAAAAACGAAAAAAGCTTAATTGGTAGTTATAAGTTAACAATCACAGATACTGCAATCACCCTTGTTGGTGTAGATGGAAATGGTGTATTTAATGGTTTGCAATCATTGGCGAGCTTAGCCACTGTTGGCGTTTCACGTTTACCAAAATTGATTATTAATGATGAGCCACACTTCGCCTTTCGTGGCATGTTGGTGGATGTTGCGCGCAACTTTCATTCAAAAGAATTTATTTTAACTTTGCTTGATCAAATGGCGGCTTATAAATTAAATAAATTACATTTACATTTAGGTGATGATGAAGGTTGGCGCTTAGAAATACCAAGTTTACCCGAATTAACCGATATCGGTTCAAAACGCTGTTTTGATACTAGTGAAGAAAATTGCTTAATTACCCAATTGGGTTCTGGTGTTGATGGCACTACATCCGTCAGCGGATATTACAGTGTTAGTGAGTATAGTGAAATTCTTGAAGCAGCGACGGCACGCCATATTCAAGTTATCCCATCGCTTGATATGCCAGGGCACTCTCGTGCTGCGGTGAAAGCAATGACAGCGCGATATAAAAAGTATCAAGCAAGGGAAGATGAAGAAAAAGCAAAACAATTTTTACTGGATGACTTTGAGGACGGCACAGATTATTTATCGGTACAATTTTATAATGATAATACGATTAATGTCTGTTTAGAGTCCTCTTACGATTTTGTCGTTGAAGTGATGACACAAGTAAAAAAGATTCATGCAGATGCTGGGCAACCATTGACCCGTTATCATATTGGTGCTGATGAGACCGCAGGTGCTTGGGTAGAGTCTCCCGCATGTAAGGCATTTATTGCCCACAACGATAAAGGTGTTACTGATATGAAAGAGCTTGGTGCTTATTTCATTGAACGAGTCGCTGGAATTCTATCTGATCTTAATATTGAGACGGCAGGCTGGAGCGATGGTATGGAGCATACCCGTAAAGAGAATATGCCTGCTATTGTACAAGTAAATTCTTGGGACTTATTATTTTTGAGCGGACACGATAAAGTGCATCGGTTAGTTAATAGAGATTGGCAAGTGGTACTTTCTACTCCAGACGTGCTTTATTTTGACTTTCCCTACGAAGCAGACCCAAAAGAGCATGGTAATACTTGGGGATCACGCCATACCAATACGGAAAAAATATTCCAGTTTATGCCTGACAATTTACCTGTGCATGCTGAATTTTGGTTAGACCGCCAAGACCATGCTTATATTGCCGATGATACCCAAACACCGATGGCGGTAGGTAAAAAGTTCCTAGGCATTCAAGGGCAATTATGGAGTGAAGGTGTTCGTACCGACAATATGGTTGAGCATAAAGTTTTCCCTCGCTTATTAGCTTTGGCGGAACGTGCTTGGTATTTACCCGATTGGGTTGTTCCGTATAATTACCAAGGCGCGACATACTCACAGAGCAGTAATGTTTTCACTGAGGAAATGGCCGCAAAGCGAGATAGCCAATGGCACAAATTTGCTAATACTTTAGGGCAAAAAGAATTTACTAAGTTAGAATTAGCCGGTGTTGATTACCGATTACCCACCGTTGGTGCCGAAATTAAAGATGGCAAGCTCTATGCGAATACCGCTTTTCCTGGCTTAGCTATTGAATACCGAACCAGCACGGGTCAATGGCATACCTATCAACAACCCGTAGCGGTTCAAACCGATGTTGAGCTGCGCAGTCGCAGTCATAATGATTTAAGAACGAGTCGAATCACACAAGTATCTTTAAATAAATAGTTTGATTGATGAATTGACTGGCTGGTAATTGCATAAACTTACCAGTCAGTTACTTTAATTTCATAAGTACTACGATGTTTACCAAGGGCACCATTACCGCGGGAGCGGTTTAGTTCTTTGTGTGATTTCTTCTCATTAGCAGATCTTCTTCGTTCGCAGTCTAAATTAAAAAACTCTTGCACTAGACTATTTGTCGATTAAATAACCGAGATACATTTCATGTACTATGGCGCTCGGGTCGAAAGCGGCATAGAAAAGTTTTTCTAATATCAGCTATCCCTGAAGATAGCTGTCATCAAAATAGAATTTATTGCTGAATAATTAGCATAACACGACTCACGTACCCATTTTTATTCAAGTGCACCAAAATCAAATGAAAACTCCATAAAGTATATGAATTTTATATACTTTTCATAATCAATATTGTCACATTTTTTTACACTATAGGTATTTGTACATTACCGAGTGTTTGTAACATTTTGAAAATAAGCATGTTTTAATTTTTGGTGTGTTTCTTGCTCTAGTTCTTGATATTAATAACTACAACTTTTACTGATCACCGCCTCATTTCTTATTGGGAGGCACTTAACAGGGATAAAAATGAATATTAAATTTATATATGCTGCGTTAACCGGATTAATTTTGTCTGCTAGTTGCTTGGTTAATGTAGCCAATGCGGGAGTTATTTATGACTTCGACATAAGAGTTAATTTTGACGGAGGCCTAACTAGTTCTCAACAAGATATTTTCTCAGAAGCAGAAGACTTTTGGGAATTCTTTATTGTCGGTTACCGAGATGAGTTAGTTGGCCCAGGCTTAGATATTAGTGCTTCTGGCCAAGACATAGATGGTGTTGGAGGCATTCTTGGGCAAGCAGGGCCTACTTGGGGGTTATTTCTTCCTAGTTATGTTTATGCCACTGCGGGCATTATGGAATTTGATAGCGCAGATCTGTCTTATATGGAAACTGCTGGAACGCTATTTGATGTTATCGTTCATGAAATGGCACACGTCATTGGTTTTGGTACGTTATGGGGAGAGACACTTAATAATTTATTAGATAGCTCTGGTAATTATGTGGGTCTATATGGATTAGAGGCATATCAGCTCATTAATCCAGAGGCAACATTTATCCCCGTAGAACAAGGTGGTGGACCAGGAACCGCTGGCGGCCACTGGGATGAACCTGATGGCGGCGGGTTTAGTGAATTAATGACGGGTTGGTTAGACCCTAATCCGACAATTAGTTTAGCGACGATAAATTCGTTTGCAGATCTTGGTTATGTTATCAATCCAAACTTCTCTGTGGAACAAGTCCCAGAACCATCAACACTTGCCATATTTGCATTAGGTATAATGGGTTTATTCTCACGCAGATTTAAAAAACAATAACAATAAGACTATTTCATGAAAACTTAAAGCACCTAACTAGGTGCTTTTTTATTGGAAAGCAAAATAAATCCTTTAAACTTTTATATTAGTCCATAGAGAACCTAATGGGAATCACCTTTATAGCTCCAGCAGATAATGTCTCCAATGTGGTAGAAGTGAGCTTTAGCTCGTATCAATGAGAAACAGCTCACTCCTAATGACTTCTTGGTGCGCTTACTTGACGTAACAACTTCGTTTTGTCTAAGGTCTGCTTCACAGCTAATTACAGTCGTTGGCAATTGGACCATGCCACAACATAGTCAACATTTAACGAATCACTAGGGGATGTGAATAAAAGAGACTGAAATGTCGCCGCCAGGGATCGCTAGCAACGGTGAACGATTTAAATACCAATGCCATCGACCTGAGCAAACACTACTTTATCATTCTTGTTCGTACGTCAATGTACTGATAAAAATATCAGAGTCTACGCTATCTGTTCGACAAATTAACAACATGTTCTGGTCTGGTGAAATAGCTAAAGTATTACCTATTGCTGACGGTAAATGTTCGGTAACAAATGTATCTTCAGTTGAATTAACGTTATAGCGCCATATACTTCTTTTACCTTCTAACTTAGGATAATAAATTGTTCCATCATAAGCTGTCCAGTGCTCGTGGAAGTGCAGAGGTAAATCTGGTAAAACACTACCTAATTTCTTCCCTGAAAGAGACATCAACTGTAGACCATTTTTGTTCTTAGACGAATAAACTATCACGTTGTCATTTAATAGCATCATCCGATTTACACTATCAAAAGTCAGTTGTTCAATGGTTTTTTTTCCTGTGATTTTAATAATTTGTGATGCTTTATTTTCTTCTTTGGTCATCGCAAAAATGTCGCCATTGGGTCCGTATAAACAAGAAAAATACTCTTTTTCGAATTTACCAACGGATTCAAAGTGCTGATTTGTAATGTCATACTGGTAGCAGCCAAACTCAGAAGAATTCTTATAACTGACAAGTAACTTGTCACCAGTAGGTGACCAATTTGGTAATATCAAATTTTCGCCATCAAGACTAAACAGTTTGTATTGCTTCTTTGTTATCAGCGAATAAAGCCAAATAGCGCTTTTGCCTTGGCGATTGCTAGTAAAGGCAATTTGGCTACCGTCTGGAGAGAAACTCGGCATATTATTGTATTTTATCGAACGGGTCAGTGGTAATAATTGATCTTTTTTGTCAGATAAATTAACCGACCAAATATTTGCTTTATAACGAATATCCAGAAAGGTCAAAATTGAATTGTCGTGATTTAGCGACGGGTATTGCGCATCTCTTGCTCCAAGCAGTGTCTCTTTCTTAGTCTGAGAGTTAATGAGCCATAAGTTTCGGTCGCCGCGTTTATCGCTGTCAAATAATAGATGTTTATTGTCTTTTAACCAGACGAAACTGGAGACATAATTTCTATGGTCGGTTAGTTGAAATACTTTACGAGGATTGTCCAACTCAACCCAAGCGAGATTTCTGACGGATTGACTCCCTCTAGTGAAAGCTACTTTCTTATTGTTTGGTGAGAATCGTGGCCGAGTATCGAAATAATCGTTGCTATGAGGAAAGGTTAACTGCCTTGTCGTTTGTTGGATTCTGTCATATAGCCACACTGCGGCTACTTTGCTAATGGGATCTTTTGCTACAAAAGCCAAAATTTTATTATCAGAGGACCAACTAAAAATACCTGAATGGTTTGGCAATAAACATTCACCTATGTTGAGCCGATTTTTGGTGAGCAAGTCATAATGATAAATAGTGCAGGGTGCTTTTTTTGACACCGCAGCAACGGTTAAGGATTTACTATCAGCGCTAAAGGATGGTGATATCAGGCTATTAACGTCATCTGCTATTGTATGTAACAGTGTACCGTCATTGTCCACAACTTTAACAATGAATCGTTTATTACTTCGAGAGGTAAATGCGGTCATTTTACCATCAGGTGATATTTCAGGCGTGCGTTCTACTAAGTCGTCGGTAGTGAGACGTTTGGCATTCGTTAGCCCCTTTTGTAAAACAAAGCCGAGCTGAGGGGGAGACCCTTTGAAAACAAACAATGAGACAATAGCAATGAATATGGTAATCGCGGTAAATAGTGGTTTCTTGTATTGTTTGATGGGGTTGTTTAACAGGTGTATGAAGCGATAACCTTTTTTAGGGATTGTTGCGATAAATTTTGGGTTTTTTCTATCGTCTCCTAAAGCAGATCTAAGCTCCGCAATACATCGTGATAGAGCATCCTCATTTACAATCTTATCTTTCCAAAGAATTTCCGTTAGCTGTTCTCTCGTTAAAAGTTCATTAACGTTAGCAATAAACAGTGCGAGCAAGAGGCTTAATCTTGGTTGTAACTTCACGGATTTATCGACACTTATTAGCCTGCCGTCGGTTGGATCAAATTGCCAATAACCAATTTTACACGGCTGTGTAATAGCTGGCTGAATTGATTGTTGCATCGTTATAAAAAACACCTAGAAATTGATTATTTCTGAGTATAACGATAAAAGGATAAATTGTGGAGGAAATTAGGAACTTATCCGAAGGCTTTTATATCAATGGTTTATGTATTTTTAGTTACACATTTAATACACATAACGTTGAGAAGTCTAAATATGAAAAATCTATCCATAGTCGCTGTACTAAGTTTAATTTCCTTGCCAAATCTGTCCTATGCTCAGGTCTTAGGAGATGATAATTGTGATTCATTATTACTCGTTAGTAGTTGGACTCGTAATAACGTGAAAATATATGATGGTTGTAGCGGTGAGTATATAAAAAACCTAGATAGCCAAGGATTAATTGACGGTCCGTTAGGCATTCTTGAGGCGCCAGATGGCGACGTTTTAGTTATTAGTGAGAACAATGGTCGAATGCTAAAGTTTGATCGCGAGACATTATCCATCGGTTCTATATTGCTTGGTCCTGGAGGTGGAAACGATTATATACCGAATCCGATCTCAGCGGTGATAGACGAGCAAGGAATGATGTATGCCGCGAGTTTTACTCAAAATAAAGTCGTTAAGATCGATACACAAACATGGCAAATCACCGAGACTATTTTACGAGCAGGTAACTCGCTAATCGACGGCATTGATGTCGGCATTGTGATTGAGGATGGTTCACTATATTTACCTGGATGGAAAAGTGACAACATCGTAAAAGTTGATTTAACGACTAAGCAAGCGACAGAAGTGGTGAAACCAAGGGCAGGCGGTTTAAGCCGACCACGGAGTATTCTATTTAATCAAAATGATATGTTAGTTTCCTCTGAAAATAGCGATGCTGTACTGGTATTTGAAAAAGATAACGGCACATATAAATCAAAGTCGGCAACAGTGTCTAGCCCATCAGGTATGATAAACGATGGCGATGGTTATTATCTAGTCACTGCCGGCAATTCAGTTTACCGAAAAGCTATTGATGGTAGTAGTAGTCAACTGGTCATACAGCCTGGTGCTGGCTCTTTGGCTGGCGCCACCTTTGTATATCGCTTAGCCAAAACAGGCATGGATAGTGATAATGATGGTTTGACTAATGAAGACGAAGTCATTTATGGCACAGATACAAATAATCCAGATACTGATAGCGACACCTTAAGTGATGGTGATGAAGTGCATACTTATCTTACTAATCCATTAGTGGCTGATACTGATACTGACGGCATGCCTGATGGTTATGAAACTAGTCATCAACTGGATCCGTTAGTAAATGATAGTGAAGAAGACAAAGACGATGATGGCTTAACTAATATTAATGAAATGTTAGCTGGAACAGATCCCAATAATTCAGATACCGATGGTGACGGCATCTTAGATGGGGCTGATAGTAATCCATTGATAGATAATTCGGCACCAGAGATTTCAGGTTTTCCGGAGTCAGAAATAATGGAAGATCAATCTTACAGTTTTGAGCCAACTGTGAGTTACTTAGGAAATATTGATTCAATCGTTTTTAGCATTAGTAATCAACCCTCGTGGACTGATTTTAACGATAACACGGGAGCATTAATCGGGAGCCCAGAAAACGATGATGTTGGTGAGTACAAGGATATCGTTATTCAGGCCAGTAATAACGCCTATGATGATAAACTTGAAGCATTTTCTATTGTTGTGAAGAATGTTAATGATGTCCCCGTTTTGAGTTCCAATATACCGGCACAAAGCCTTAACGTTGATTCGTTATTTAATTTTGATGCCAGCAGTTATTTCACTGACGTTGATCAGAACGACACCTTAACATTTTCAGTTGAAAATCTGCCAAGCGGTTTAGATATTTCTCCACAGGGAGTTATTACAGGTTCAACATCAACTGCGGGTAGTTATAGTATTGAAATTATTGCAACTGATACAGAAAATCTCATGGTACAGGGAAATTTCAATTTAACGGTAAGTGAAAAAAGTGAACCCGCTTCTACAAGTACATCGTCAGGTGGTGCTATATATGGGTTACTGGTATTATTATTTTTGGGATTAAGGCGCTCGAAATAGTTAGTATAACTTCCAATAAGTTTGTTTTCACTCTACAACTTTTAAAAGGCTTAGGGGTTATGGTTATTATCGACAACTGTTCCTGCGTTATTCTAATTGGACACATCCATGTGGGAACCTTGTCAAAATCAATAACGTAGTCTGTAAGCCTTTTACACATAAATAAAAAATAGCATGAGAAAAACTTTAAATTTATATAGTTCATTATTCTAGTGATATTATTCACGCAATAAATTTTAAAATCAAAACGCTAAATATGTGCTACAAATAAAAAGGCACATTCATCAGGATTACGTATAAGTTGTTGTATTAGCATGGTTAGTTGAGTTAATTGTAAGTCATTATTAGGGCGTTAAGTACTCAAAGCCAATCGTGGTGTATATGGATATATATGAAAAAATAATTTTATTAACTGTTCTAATAAGCTTCTCGCTCCCTTGTTTTTCTATAGTGACAAGGCATGATGTTCCTGAAAAAAATACATAGCTGAAAAAGTACCTTCACTCATACTAAATTCCATTGTCAAACCAAAGAATTAACCTAACACTACTTGCTAAGTTGACACGTAATTAGAAATTAATCCTATTGATTTAGTGCGGGTAACTAACCTAGTGTTATTTATTAAATACGACGAACAGTCAAATATACGCCAAGTATCATAAAAGCCAATCCAACTAAACGCTGCATGGACATAGTCTGTTTTAGTGCACCCCAAAGGCCGTAATGATCGATAACCACCATAGACATTAGCTGCCCTAATAACACCATAGAAATCGCGTTACCCACACCAAACTTTGGTGCGACCCAAGTCATGCTAAGAATATAAAATATGACGAACAGTCCGCCAAAATAAAAGTACATCGGGATTGGTTCTTTAATGGGGGGCTTGGGCATCCCCCCCGATAAAAGTAAGTATGCCAGTGAAACGACACCACCCACTATAAATAAAATGGTCGTGGCTAATGCAGGACTGTGAAGCTTGGCTCCTAAGTTGCCATTTAATGCGGCCATGATAGGGATCCCTACCCCTGCGACACACATTAATAGTGCATAAAATATAGGTTGTTGGAAAACATTCATACGCAATTACCTTTTATGTTGTTAGGCTTTACTGACTATTCAGAAGTTAATGCTTGCTTACGGAGCTCAGTCACTTGGTCAAAGCCGATACCCCAATTGTCTGTGTTGATTTCATCGATGACCACAAAAGTCGTTGCCGGATTTTTATTTAATACCTCAACCATTAACTGGGTACAGCCTTTGATAATGGCCTTTTTTTGTTCATTGGTTACGCTTTCATCAGTGATTTTTACATTAATATATGGCATGGGTTTTTCCTTTTTTGAGGTGATTAAATGTATGGATATATGTCTTACACGACAACTTGCTGTGTCGTGTGTGATTCTTTGATAAATGTTGACAAAATATCTTCGAAATACTTTACCGAATTGGAACCAGAAATTAGGGTGCTTTCATTTACAATGAACGCAGGTATGCTGCGGATATTAAATGCTTTATAACGAGAAGTTTTCTTGTCTAATTCTTGGCTTAACTCTTGGTTTAGTTCCGTTGACGTTAGTGCTGCATTGGCTTTTTGTCTATCAAAGCCTAATTCTTCAGCAATATTCAACAATACCGTTAAGTTACTAATATCCTGCCCGTGTTTAAAATAGGCTTTAATCAAACGTTCATTAAGCTCAGTTTGTTTATTAAACCGCTCTGCCCAATGCATTAATAAATGCGCATTTCGGGTATTGTAGTAATACGTTCTTTTTGAAAAATCAATGCTGACACCCGCTTTTGCTGCGGTGGTAACTAATGACTGTTGATAGATAAGTAACTTACCCTCATTCCAGCCCATTTGACGACTAAAGAAACTGGCTATCGATTCGCCAATATCAGCCATATTGGGATTCAATTCAAAAGGCAAGAAATGAAAATCGACGTCGATGTTTAAATTGTTAATGGCGGTTTTAATATTGCTGTAGCCAATTGGACACCAAGAACAAACGATGTCGTGGACCATCTCAATTTTTAATTTTTTAGTACTTGATGTCGTCATTATTGTTGCTCCTTGATATCTGTATACATTTTGCTAACGATTAGCCACTGACCCTCTTCTTTAAGTAGGCCAAGAAAGTCGATATAGTTAAAATCAAACAAGGGACAGGAAATTTTTGCCATGGCTTGGTCTTGTACCACATCAACGGCTAATATTTTAAAGCCAAATGGCTTGTTTAGTAGCGCTGGTACCGGCCGATTCTCAACATCGGTTAACCACTGTACTAATGAGCATCGAACACCAGGGGCTTTTAACCAAGCATCACCATGGAATAATGATTTTAGCTTGGTTATATCACCATGATGAAGACCATCAAAATAACTTAGTAAAATTGCCGTGATCTCGGTAAAATCACTGGTGGTTTCAGTTAAGGGTGTATTAACATGGTTCATTTATTTACTCCGCAATTTAAAAGGCTAAGGGATAAGAGGAAAGGTTAGTGCCGTCAGTGCTAAGCAATCACCTTTTTATCACTTTTTTTGTCTCGTTTTTATTTCGCTGACATGGCCTGTTCGGCTTCATCTGTCTTGATAAAATTAGGCATAGCTTGCACAGCACTTAACATTTTTGTCGTTTTTTCACCGAAGATTATATCTACTGGGAAATATGCGCCCCATCGAGAATAAACGGTCAACATAATATCTGCAGCTGAAGGGCTGTCTCCCCCTAAGAAGTTTTTATCCGCTAGCTGGTTTTCAACAATTTTCCATAACTGATTAATACTTTCGGCGGCGGTATTTAACGTATCTTGCTTTACTTTTTCATCGTTGATATTTTCTGCTAGGAAAAATAATCTGCCGTAGGCTGGGTGCATCGTGGCATTAGCAAACATGATGTCTTGAATTGCTTGTTGGCGATCATTTTCATTTTCAGGAAAAAGTGAGCTTTTATGCTTGTTAAGAATGTGCAGCATAATCGCGGCTCCCTCAGTCAATGCTTTTTTACCATCAATCAATACGGGTACGGCTCCGACTGAGTTGATTGTTTTAAAGTCATCAATCTTTTTTACATCAACAATTTCAATTTCTTGACCCAATTCGCGTAAAACAACTTGAGTAGCTACTGAACAAGCACCTTGTGAATAATAAAGTGTATACATGGTATTTTCCTAAAAGATAAAGTTTGTTTAATTTGTTAGTTCACATAGTCGGTAGCCAATGCCTGCCTTAATGCGATGAAAGAAGTTTAATCTCTTTGTTTGTTTTCATATATACCAGTAATGCGTATATACTGTTCTCAAAATGAAGACAATAGCTGCAATATAAATTAATGGAGCATAGACAATGAGAATAATGATGAGAGCCAGAGGGCTAATAAGTGGATAAATTACGGGCAATTCAGCTGTTTGTGCGTTTAGCCGATTTGGGTAGTTTTACCCGAGTAGCGGAACAGGTGAATTCATCTAAATCAATGATAAGTAAGGAGATAAGTCGGCTTGAATCTGATTTGGGTGCACGTTTGTTACACCGTTCTACCCGCAACGTACAACTAACTCATGTTGGTGAGGGTTACTTGCAACGCGCACGAGAGATACTCACAAAACTGGATGATGCCGATAGTTTTGTGCAAGATTTACAACAGAACCTTCGCGGTAAGCTTAAAATTAATGCCCCTATGGCACTGGGTATTACCGATTTATCGTATTTGTTTGCCGACTTTATGCTGGCCCATCCTGAGATTGAGCTCGATATTCATTTAGGCGATGAAAGCATTGACTTGGTTGAACAAGGATTTGATTTAGGTTTTCGAGCATCAAGCAAACCGATTGATTCGAATTATGTCGGAAGACCTCTAACACGTTTTACTTATAAGGTTTGTGCCTCACCAGGCTACCTTGAGCAGCATCCAACAATTAAGCTACCCAAAGACCTAAAAGATCATAATTGTTTTATCTATAGCTACTTTCAAGGAAAAAATGTTTGGCCTATAGAAGATGGTGTTGCGATAAAGGGCAGTTTACGCGTAAATAACACCCAGTTTATGATGGAATCGATAAAGAAGGGGCTGGGACTTGGGTTTATTCCTGATTTTGTTTGTCAGCAAGCAATCGATAGTGGCCGAGTAGTTGAAGTTTTAGCCGAGGCAAAAAAGCCGATGCTTACCCTATATGCTTTATATCCTGCGCGATATTTTGTACCAGCAAAAGTCGTGCAATGTATTGAGTATTTAGAAAAATGGTTTGCTGACAAAAAGATGTCTGATGTTTGATGAATATGGTCGTCTATTAGGATGTTCAGATCATGTGCCTATTTCATACGAATATTGTGCGCTCATTATTTGAACCGCGGTAGCGGCATTATTGATTATATTAAATAATGTTGATTTAATATTGCTGGACGTTATCGTGCCGATTGTAAATGTCAGTAAATAAATTCACTACGGTTTTAGCTTCAGTTTTAGGCTCTGAATCAATAACAACCTTAAACCCGATGCGAATTATAAGTATGCCGGCGAAGTAACACTAATATTGCCCTCAATAAAGTTGTCAAAGCTTTGTCGTAAAATTTGCCCACCAGGCCAGTGTAATTCAACTATGCCGAGTAACGGCTGATAGCGAGCCGTATATAAAGTTCCCCAGCCATGCCAATCGCTCGATTTTCTTAATAATGGTGATTGTAGGAATAGGGTAGTTAGCGAGTTTTTTGCTTCCCTAGGGTCGTTGATTCGGGCAGATAAGTACTGTGCCCGAGTGTAACTGTCGGCAATGGCATTAATGTTTTCAAGGGGGCTACCGTCTTGATGGTTGGTGGCAAAGGTTAAGGAATTAACCTGAACTTTTTCTCCTGGGCAAATAACAACGGTTTTACTAATACCTTGACGGTCAACTAAGGTGACGTTGTACGGCATATGAATTGGCACACGATTTAATACCTTAACTGCTTGCTCTGTGGTTTTACAAAACTCTAATATGTAACGCAGTACAATAGTAATAGCAAAACCATCGCCATGTACTTGACGACCGCCATAAGCGAGTGAAACCGCCAAGCCATGTTCATTCATACCGTCAATAACGCCCCATAAACAATCTGTCATCGCGATAACGCGAGTACCATTCCAATGGGTATGTAGTAATAATCGATCACATAATTGTGAGGGAAAATCATAATTTCGCACCAATTCAATACCGTTCGTTATTTTACTTGCTTGTGAACAACCAGAGCGAAAAACGGGTGGTTTGTATAAACATAAAAAGGCACAAGTTTGCTCATCGGCACCAAAGGCATGGCATAAGCCATCATAAGTACTGATTAACTCTGGCATATAATGATGTATCTGCTCTCGACCTTCCTTTGCAGTAACTCGCTCTGGCGCACGGCTTAACCAGCGATGGTAAGCTGGCCAAGTTTTAGCGTAGGTTAACGCTAATTTTTCACCGAGAAAGTGTTCTTGTTGTGACGAAAAATCTAACGTAGGTGTTTGCTCAATCATGATTTTATATATTGTTTAATTTGCGTTGAAGCTTCTTTTAGCCATTTTAAATTGTCACCCTTTGATTTTTCCTCACTGTCACTTTTATTGCTGCTGTTATTGGCATTTGCATCGATATCGGTTGCTTGAGCTATTTTAACTGCTGCATCATTTTCTATGCTTTCATCGCTTGTCGTTATAGCAGGCTTATCGATGACAGACTGATTCACCGAGATAGTGCCAGTAAGTTCTGGCTCTTCAAATACTAAATCTAGTGGTAAATGCTGCGCTGTTACTAATAATGCAGTAACCTCTGCGGGGTCTATGGCCAAGTTATTATACTCAGCAAGGACAGGGGCTGTACTTAAGCTGGTAGCTAAACTAACGTCTGTATCTAAACTACCTGTTAGTTTAGGTAGTTCGGCAGTTTGATGAATAACAGACTCTGGTATAGTTGTATTTTCAAGCTCTGTATTGGCAAGATCGCTATTATCGAGTTCCCTACTAGTCAGCTCTTTATTAGAAATAAGGGCTGGCTCGGTCGCCATATTGGTTTTGCTATGCCTTGTTGCTTTTTGTAATGGCCCCAAGCTGTCTAAGTAATTATTATCTCGCTGTGCTTTGTTATAAACAGTAAAGTTTATTTTTGAATCGCGGAAACTCTTAAGCGGTTGACCTAGGTTACGTAAACCCACTTCACGTTGGCGTCGAACACTATCAAAATCAAGTTCGGTAACTAAAAACTCATCTGTTGCGCCTGCTTGGTATACCGTTCGCCCGGCAGGGTCGATAATACAAGATTGACCGATACCGCCAACACCTAAGCCATTAATATCAATGATATAACTTTGAAAAATAGCGCCACTACTGCGGGCTAAATTTAATTCAATATCACGATCGTTAGTGCCAGTGAGTACTGGATGTAAAATGACTTCTGCGCCCATTGAGGTCAGGGTTCGTAGTACTTCTGGGAACCACATGTCGTAACAAATACATAAACCAAAACGACCAGCATCGGGCACATCAAAAACGACAAATTCATCGCCGGCTTCTACACCTTCCTCAAAAGGACGAAATGGGAATAGTTTTCGATGACGGGCGATAACTTCACCTTGGGGGTTGATCACAGGTGCAGTGTTAAAAATTGCATCATTCTTAAGTTCAAAAAATGAACCCGGGATAAGCCATATATTATGTTTTTTAGCCATGGCACAAAAGCGTTGTTCGGTTATGCCTGGCATGGTTTCGGCAAAGCTATCTAAAGGACCGTGGGCAGCAAGCTCACTCACAATTACCATTTCTACCCAGGGATACAAACACATCAGTAGATTAATTTTCTCTTCAATGGCATCGACATTGTTACCGTGCTGCAAATTCATTTGTATGCCAGCTATACCAAATGGCGTCATAAGTAATGTATCCAGAATAAGTGATTATTATGTGGAAAGTCTTTAAATCAGACTAGCCAATGTTTGTCATTAATGTTGTAAGTAATATTTATGAGTAACTTGTGTAAGTAAAGTTTGAGCACTTTCAGTAACAAACTATTCTTTGTTGTGCTCCGAAATCTATCAAACTTTATTGATAATATGAAACATCAAGGTATAGCAATTTGTCACTACTACATAACTCAAGGTTAACCCTAATTGTTTCTTATACAATATCAGGCGAATTTTCACTCAGATTTACGCGGGTAAAACATTATCTCATCAATACTTTAAATTACTAAAAACCAACTGGTATTAAAAAATTAATAACCAATAAACAATAGATTAGAGTGATCTGGCTTTGTGTTTAATAATCTATTAATCATAAAGCTTATTGTTGATATTGTGAGCGAATCATATTTCTTCAGCTTTCTAGCTTTCGCTAAAAACTGTATTAAGCCATCTATAACTCAAGGTTATTGATTGGGCAAATAACGGAATGCAGTAGTTACGATTATTATGGGTATATTAATACTTAGGTTGATGGTATTGCTGGAAAAACCCCTCTGCTTTGTGTGTGGAAGTCATCTGAAATATTAACAACGGACTATTTTTAAGGTTAACAGCAAACCTTGATTTTGATGCGAATAAACATGGGATAATGGATAACTATAAATGAGTAATATTAAAAATAAAAAAACTCAACAGATGATCGGATTTTATCATCAGCTTAACAATAAGCGGCAAGATACGTGGGTGAAATTGAAAAAATATACTTTTCATCTTTCAACCAGCAGTCGAAGTGGAAAAGGGCATAATCGTTTAAAGAAAGCGGTTGAGCTTTCATTAATGTCACTTGAAACTATTGAGGATTATACGGCTTTTCCGTCGAAAGAAAATTTTCGCTATTTATGGATTCAATTTAAACAAAAAGATTATGTTGGTTTAAGCCATTCCGTCGCACAAATTCATTATTTTTTAGAAAATGGCACCTATCGCCGTAAAGACATTGATTTATCGTTATCTACTACAGAGCCAAAAGCCAATTTAGAAACTGAGGAAGAAAACCCTAATAGTATTCAGGGCGCAAATAATTCCCGTTCTCGGCCTTATTTTGAAGTGCTTATTGTCGATGATTTATTGATTGATGCGGAAAATCAATTGCTCAATGCGATGCGCACTATGCGCCACCACGATGATCAATTTATTTACAATGCCATCGTAGTGCCTACTTTTGAAGATGCCATTATCGCGGTGTTAATTAACTCCAATATCCAAGCATGTATATTACGTCCTAGCTTTCCGATGAAATCAAAACGTAATAGCGGCCTTATTACTCATGTGGTGGCCGCAATAGATGAGAAGCTACGTAAATATGTCTATAACAGCAAAAATCAAGGCAGTGAGTTGGGTAGATTAATCAAATACCTACGACCTGAATTAGATTTATACCTGATTTCAGACATGGCGATGGAAACGGGTAATCAAGACGATGATGGTTATTTTAAGCGGGTATTTTATAGCGAAAACTCTAACTTAGATCTACATCACAGTCTTTTGGGTGGTGTTAACGAACGTTTTGATACGCCATTCTTTTCAGCCTTAAAAAAATACAGCCGCAAACCGACCGGTATTTTCCATGCGTTGCCAATATCTCGAGCAAAATCCATCGAAAAATCAAACTGGATTGGCGATATGCTCGATTTTTATGGCGCCAATATATTCCTTGCTGAAACATCGACAACATCGGGTGGTTTAGACTCTTTATTACAACCTAAAGGTCCGCTAAAAAAGGCGCAAGAATACGCATCAAGAGCCTATGGTTCACGAAGCTCTTATTTTGTCACCAATGGCACATCAACCGCCAATAAAATCGTCGTACAGGCTTTGGTGCAACCCGGCGATATTATTTTGGTCGATAGAGATTGTCATAAATCACATCACTACGGCATGGTACTTTCAGGCGCACATGTAAAGTATTTAGATTCTTATCCTATACACGACCTGTCCATTTATGGTGGCGTTCCATTAAAAGAAATAAAACGTAACCTATTAAAATACAAAGAATTGGGCCAGTTAAATCGCGTTAAAATGTTGTTACTCACTAATTGTACTTTTGATGGCGTGGTCTATAACGTTCGTCAGGTTATGGAAGAATGTTTAGCCATCAAGCCTGACTTGGTGTTTTTATGGGATGAAGCTTGGTTTGCTTTTGCGAGTTTTAATCCTATTTATCGCACACGTACTGCAATGTATTCAGCGGCATCGTTAACAAGACGCTTTAAACGCTCTAAATACCGTAAAAAGTATCAAGCTTATCAACAACAGCTGGCGCTGATATTACCTGATGAACAGCATACATGGATGTTGGAAAATGAATTGGTAGCTGATCCTGATTTAGCTAGGGTTCGAACCTATACCACCCAATCTACCCATAAAACGCTGACCTCATTACGTCAAGGTTCGATGATCCATATTTATGATCAGGATTTTCGTCAAAAAGTAGAAAGTACCTTTAACGAAGCGTATATGACACATACGTCGACCTCGCCTAATTACCAAATTTTAGCGTCTCTTGATATTGGCCGAAGGCAGGCTGAACTTGAAGGTTACGAAATGGTCAATAAGCAACTTGAATTGTCGATGACCATGCGCCAAGCCGCCTATCAAAGTCAGCGCTTAAATAAATACTTTGAAGTTTTGGTAAATAAAGATCTGGTTCCAGCGCAGTATCGCGAATCTGGCGTTGAAAGCTACTTCAATGTCGACACCGGTTTTAGCCAAATGGAAGAGGCCTGGGCTAATGATGAATTTGTCGTCGACCCAAGCAGGATCACTGTGCACATTGGTAAAACGGGTATAGACGGCAATACCTTCAAAGATAAATATTTGATGGACAAATACGGTATTCAAATTAATAAAACCTCCAGAAATACTATTCTGTTTATGGTTAATATTGGCACCTCACGTAGCTCAATCATGTACCTGCTTAATTGCTTATACAAAATTGTTAAAGAATTAGAAATACGTGATGAAGAAATGAGTCCTGCCGAGCAAGCTATTCATCAAAAACGGGTTATCTCACTAACCAAAGATTTACCGCCTTTACCTGATTTCAGCTGTTTCCATCGTGCTTTTTTACCCGGGCGAGCACTAGGCACCAAAGAAGGTGACATTCGAAAAGCGTATTTCTTGTCTTATGATTGTGAAAATTATGAGTATATGAATTTAGACAGTGGTGAGCTTGAAAAAAACATGCAAGCTGGAAGAGAGCTTGTTTCAAGTACATTTATCATTCCTTATCCTCCTGGTTTCCCAATTTTAGTGCCTGGGCAAGTGATTAGCCCAGAAATATTGGCATACATGAAGGCGCTCGATGTAAAAGAAATTCATGGTTATAACCCTGAGCTGGGTTTAAGTGTTTTTACTGAGCAAGCATTAAGGCGAGTTGAACAAAAATCCTCGCTTGAATTGACGGTGAATAATCCAACGGCAGATAAGGTTAAAGCAATAACAATAACTAAACAAAAAGAAAAACAAAAAGTACTGCAATAAAGTGATCGATAAATACTTAATCAACTTGGTATACAACATCCGCTTCTGGAGCATAACTCACAGACGGTTAATCACATTCACAATAATAATCAAAGAGAATACCGCTATGAAAAAACTTAATGGTTTAACGGAAATATACAAATTTTTTCGAACCTACAAAAAACCGATATATTTTGTTTCAGCTTCGCCTTTTAATATTTTAGGATTAGGACAATTAGTTCCTTCGCTGACCTATGTTAACTATTTTGATTGTTTTGATGGTGTACATCATCGAGTTTTCACCCCAAAAGACCGCGGCGCGCCAGAATTCACCTGCTTAGAGGATGTGGTTAATTACCTGTTAGATCATAACGAAACCAAAGCCTTTATGGACAAACAAGGTGAGGGTGGTCATATGATGGCAGTGATGTTTAATGAAAAAACTGAACAACTGGCCAAAAGTAGGGGCATTAATCTCGCGATGCCATCCTATAAATTACGCAATCATTTAGACTCAAAAATTGTCACCACACAAATGGCTAATGAGGCAGGCGTTGCTAGTGTACCCAATGTGTTGGGTGAAGCTGATACTTTTGAGCAACTTATGGATTTGGCTAAATCAGGTAAGTTAGGTAAAGATTTAGTGGTGCAAACACCTTACGGTGATTCAGGTAAAACTACCTTTTTTATCAGCTGCAAAAAAGATTGGCAACAAGTTGAAAAATTGATTGTTGGCCAAGAAATTAAAGTGATGAAACGTATTGATCCACGTTGCGGCACTGTTGAAGCCGTAGCAACTAAACACGGCACAATTGTTGGCCCTATTTTAACCGAGCTTGTGGGTCATAAAGAGCTTACGCCGTATAAAGGTGGTTGGAGCGGTAATGAAGGTTTTGTAAATGTATTGGAAAAAACTGCCCGTACAAAATTAGAGCGCATGGTGAAAAAATTCGGTGAGCGACTTTACCAAGAAGGCTATAAAGGTACTTTCTGTATTGATTATTTAATTGATAAAAAAGATGGTCGTATGTACTTGGGTGAATTAAACCCACGTATCAGTGGCGCTTCACCTATTACCAATTTACTGACACAAAAATACGGCGGTATACCCTTATTGATGTTTCATTTACTTGAGCATATGGACATTGATTATGATATCAATATTCGTGATATTCAAAAACGTTGGAGTGATTTTGATACCTGGTCTCAGGTTGTATTTAAACACACCGGTGATGATGTTCGATTGTTGAAACAAGTACCACGCTCAGGTATTTGGCGAACCACACAAAATAATGATGTTGAACTGGTACGCCGTACTGCCGATTGGAGTAACGTATCGGGTATGGATGAGGCATTCTTCCTACGAATTTTAGGGCCGGGAGAATACATTTATAAAGGTGCTGATATGGGGGTATTGCTAGTGAGAGGTCATTTACAAACCAAAAATGACAAACTGACCCCGCGGGCAAAAAACTGGGTTGGGGCGATGAAATCTCAATTTCAATCGGCAAGCCTTGAGACTGAAATACATCCAAGTTTATCTGATACAGATATTCTCGGTAAGATTTTCTAACGGTAATTCATTGTTATACCCATTGCACTAATTAAGTGGTCAATCAATTAATGCAATTGGTATTAGTCAACTTGAGTAAATAAATCGCAGTTAACCACAAGTGCTTTTGCAGTAATTCCAGTCTTCGTTTTTAGTCCTTGTGATGACTGTATCGTTTTATGTTAAAGGTGCAATATTGTCTAAAAAACAGTTAGCTCCTACACTTAAAGTTACGCTCAATGTAACTTTGAAAAGAGAATATTCCACTATGCCGACACTTACTGAACGACTTAGAAAATACAAAAACTCTTTTGCCAAGTCAGTTTCTGCAGAAGTACTTGAAATTCTAAGTAGGAATATTTCTCTGCTGCAAAAACATCAAGTACGGGCAACTAAACTCAGTGTCGGTAGTTCAATTGAAGATGGCCTGATTTATGGGAGTAAAGGTAATGAGGTTGAACTAGATAGTTTGTTGTCACAAGCACCACTAATTATTACTTTTGTTAGAGGAGCATGGTGTCCTTATTGTATGTTAGAGCTGCAACAATGGAATAAATTTATTAAATCAATTCCACAGCCGATAAACTTTATCGCCGTATCTGGTGAATTATCTGCTCTGTCGGATCAGGCAATAGAAGATAACAAGCTTGGTTTTCCTATCTGGGAGGATAAAAATTATCAGTTAGCAAAAAAATTCGGTTTGACCTATCAAGTTGACCCAGAAATGAAAGCGCTTTTGTTAAGGTGGGGAATCGACCTTACACGGCGAACATGCAGTGGTGATTTTGTTCTGCCTATACCAGCCACCTATATTATTGATAAGAACCATAAAATTCAATACGCATTTTTAGAAGAGGATTACACTGAACGAGCAGAACCAGAAGACGTGTATGATGAATATAAAAAACTCTTTGAATAAAAATGTTCAGTACTCGATGTAGCTTATTGTCATTCTAAAGGTGTAGTTGATAACCGCTATACCGTCACATTATAAAAGACCGCGACTGTTACAATCCACGGTCTTTTGCCTTTAGCGACTACCATTACCCAAGCACTAAGGTTAAGACTGAGAACATTTCGAAATCGTCTAGTGGCTAGTAGCGCGGAAAATCGGGAAAATAAAGCAATAACCATTAACGCCCGTGATTAGTTTTGTTTTAATCTAGTGGCTATTAGTAATAGCCACTAGATTAAATAGAATATCGATGCGAATTAGACATATTGAAGTATTTAACGCCATTTACAGCATAGGCTCAGTCTCGGGTGCTGCACGGTATTTAAATATTACCCAACCAACGGCCAGTAAAGTGTTAAAAAATGCTGAGCACTACCTTGGTTATCCCTTGTTTATTCGTGTCGATGGTAAGCTGATTGCCACACCTGAGGCTGAAATTCTCTATAAAAAAACCGCTGAAATTAATAGCCAGCTGATTGAATTAAGACAGCTGTCTGAAAACCTGAAAAAGACCGGCACAGGAAAAATTAAAATTGCTGCTATACCCGCCATAGGCATTGAGTTTCTGCCTCGCGCAATGCAAGCATACCAACAATTACACGCCGATGTGCAGTTTGAAATTCAGTTATACCAAAGCCAAGATGTTGTTAAAGCCTTATTTGCACACGAAAAAGATATCGGTATTATCTTCGCTGGCGAGTCTTATCCTGGCACAACACAATCCAAGTTAACTCAAGGGCAATGTGTTTGTGTTTGCGCGCAAGATATTTTTACCGATAAAGCCACAGTCTCAATGGCAGATATCGCCAAGCAAAAAATAATCAGTATGGAAAACAGTGGTCCGCTTGAGCATATATTTCACCATGAACTGGCCAATGAATCTCTGGAAAATAATTCAGCCAATATAACCGCGCAAACCTATTTGGTTGCCAAAAACCTTGCTGCTTTAGGCTCAGGTGTAGCGGTTATGGATGAATTCTCTGCTCGTACTACCTCCTATGGCAGTGTTGCCATCAAACCAGTTGTACCACCACTTCACTATCAAGTTATAGCGTTGACTTTAGATCAAACGTCATTATCTGTTGATGCCGAGCGCTTTATTCGTTTTCTCGCTAAATTTTTACAAGAACAAACCATAGCGGTACAAAGCGCATTTGACCGTACTTAATGCCTTGGATGTTAATATCCGTTTATTTGAGTTAAGCCCGGCTTATATTCGGTAATATAAGCCGGCCACAGGACCGACTTTTGTTGAACACTCGATTAGCTTACTGAGAAGGGCGCGCGATATGAGAGAGGGTAAGCTTGTCTAAGTGCGGTACAAAACTTTAATAATATGCCAGCCGAATTTAGTTTTGATTAAATGTGGCGTTAGAATTTCACCATTAAAGGCAACTTTATCAAATTGATGTACCATAGTACCTTTCGGAAATTCACCTAAGTTGCCGCCTTTTTTACCTGTGGGGCAGGTGGAATATTTCTTGGCTAAGGTTTGAAACTTAGCCCCTTTTTCTAGCTGTTTAAGTAAATCTTCAGCCTGTTCTTTATGCTTCACTAATATGTGAAGTGCTGCTGCAGTACGAGCCATATGCCAACTAATTTGTTATAAATATATGTGATTAATTTTACCCTGTTAAGCGATGAATTTCAGCAAAAGGTTAATCACTTTGTTCAGCATAACGGGTATTACTGCTTTCTATTTGTATATTTCTTTGGTAATTGTTTCTGGCAATAGGCTCAGGCCATAGCTTTAAGGCATACCGACCATGATTCTTTTCATAACCCTGTTTAACCACAAGTATCATAAGATAACGGCATTGAATTAATCAGCTGTTTACTCGTGGGTGTTTATTATGAAATTTAGTCCTCCTTATCTATTATACCTTGGCGATGCCAGCAAACCATTAGCCATCAAAACCTCTCGAGGTATTGCTGATTGGCGGCCAGAGCTATGCTTGGGTGAGTTTGCTCATCCAGCTTGCCAAATAAGTTTAGGCTTAGCCAAATTAACCCCCAAAGAAGCTAAAAACTTAGGGGCAAAAACCTTTGTGGTTGGTTTGGCTAACAGTGGCGGTATTATTGAAGATAGCTGGATTGACGACATTGTTGATGCCCTTGAGCAAGGCTTAGATGTTGCTTGTGGCTTGCACCAGAAATTAACGGATATTCCTCAAATTTCTGCTGCGGCAAAATTACATGGCGGCAAACTGTTTGATCTACGCCATCAAATTCCAGATATCCCTGTTGGTAATGGCAGTAAACGCAGTGGCAAACGTATTTTAACCGTGGGTACTGACTGCTCTGTCGGAAAAATGTACACATCTTTAGCCATAGAGCGGGAAATGCACCTGCAAGACTTTGATGTCAGTTTTAAAGCAACAGGACAAAGTGGCTTACTATTGGCTAATAACGGCATTTGTATCGATGCCGTAGTTGCTGATTTTATTTCCGGTGCAGTGGAATTAATCTCTCCTGCAACGAATGATAATCACTGGGATATTATTGAAGGCCAAGGCTCGATGTTTAATCCTTCATGTGCAGGCGTTAGCATGGGCTTGATACATGGCGCGCAGGCAGATTATTTAGTGATGTGTCATGAAGCGGGGCGCAGTAATATTAAAGATATTCCAGCTTATAACGTTCCTGACCTGGCTAGCTGTATTGAGCTTAACCTTAGTGTTGCCCGATTAACGAACCCGCACGTTAAGCTAGCGGGTATTTCTCTTAACTGTCGCGTGGTAGGTGAAGAGCAGGGCAGAGCCTTGATTAAAGAACTTGAACAAGAATTTAATGTGCCTTGTTTTGATCCCTTAATAACGGGTTGCGAAAACTTTGTCGCTCAGTTAAAAACAACGGTTCACGGGTAAGCGGCTATGAGCAAACTTAGCCTGAAGATTACTCGAGAAATATGGCCACTGGCAAAACCTTTTGTTATTGCTCGTGGTAGTCGTATTGAAACCGAAGTGGTAACAGTCACTATTGCTCAGGGTGCCTTACTCGGTGTGGGAGAATGTGTACCTACGCCGCGCTTTGGTGAAAGTGTTAGTGGCGTAATCGACGCTATTGGCTCTATTAGTGACAAACTGCTTACCTTTAGTGGTGAGCTAAGTCAATGCCGCCAGCAGTTGCAACAATGGTTACCTGCTGGTGCTGCCAGGAATGCTCTTGATTGTGCTTTGTGGGATTTAGCTGCCAAGGTTAATCAAAGTAGTGTAGCTCAACAATTAAGCTTTATTGAGCCAAAAAACATCACCACAGTTCAAACCATCAGCATAGACAGTCCTGAAAATATGGGAAAAGCCGCAGCCGTATTGAAAAACTTGCCGCTGTTAAAAATAAAATTGAATGAAGAATTGGTGCTTGAGCGATTAAATGCGGTGCATGAAAACGCGCCAAAGGCCAAGTTACTGATTGATGCTAATGAAAGTTGGGATATCGTACTGCTTGAAAAAGTGGTTAATGCGATAAAACACTTACCTATTGTCTTAATAGAGCAACCCCTCAGCGCTAATCAAGATGAAATCTTAAAAGGCAAAAGCTTTGCTGTGCCTATTGGCGCCGATGAATCTTGCCATACTTGCAGCGATATTCCTTATCTCGCCCAGCGTTATGATGTTATTAACATCAAACTGGATAAATGTGGTGGCCTAACCGAAGGGGTACAACTGGCCAAGCTGGCAAAAAATAATGGCTTGCAAGTCATGGTTGGCTGTATGGTAGGTACTTCGTTGTCTATGGCGCCAGGCTTAATTTTGGCGACTCAAGCTAGTTATGTTGATTTAGATGCACCGCTGCTTATTAAGGTAGATAGACCTTTTGGTTTACAGATAAATAAAGGCAATATAAAAAATTTACCCACTGAACTTTGGGGTCACCCTTAAAGTCATAACAAGTTATGACTTACGATTAAATAAAAAATAGAATAAAAAAGTAAATAAAAACAATAATTAAAGGAAATACATTTTGTCAAAATTCAACATATCACTTTCAGTTTCGTTAGCGGCGATAATGATGTTCTCGTCTACTGCAGCTTTAGCCCAAGCAACGGAACGACCTTTTGCTATCGCCATTCATGGTGGTGCTGGTACCATTAAAAAAGCAAACTTTTCCGCGGAACGTGAAAAAGCTTACCGTGCTAAATTGGCCGAAGCGGTAGAAGCCGGTTATGCAGTACTTGATAAAGGCGGAGAAAGCCTTGATGCAGTTATTGCCGCAATCAATATTTTAGAAAACTCGCCATTTTTTAATGCTGGCAAAGGGTCGGTTTATACCCATAACGAGACTCATGAAATGGACGCCTCAATTATGAACGGTAAAAATCGCCAAGCAGGTGCAGTTGCAGGTGTTAAGCACATTGAAAATCCGATTAATTTAGCAAGGTTGGTAATGGAAGAGTCGGTTCATGTAATGTTAAGTGGCGATGGCGCCGAAGAGTTTGCCACTCAACAAGGTGTCGCCTTGGTTGAGAATACAATTTTTGATACAGAACGCCGTTATAAATCACTGCAGCGCGCTAAAGCAAAAATGAAAAAAGCTGAAGATGAATTAAAAGATTATCAAGCTGCGCATCAAACGTTAGCGACTGAATACAAGGTAGGTACCGTAGGTGCTGTTGCCTTAGATAAAATGGGTAATATTGCTGCAGGTACCAGTACTGGCGGTATGACTAATAAACGCTTTGGCCGAATTGGTGATTCACCGGTGATCGGCGCGGGTACATTTGCCGAAAATGAATCTTGTGCAGTGTCTGCTACTGGTCATGGTGAATATTTTATTCGTTACAATGTTGCTGCAGATATTTGTGCACGAGTTAAATACCAAGGTAAATCAATTGAACAAGCCGGAAATGAAGTCATTCATGATGTATTGATGCCAGTAGGTGGTACGGGTGGGGTTATCATTATTGATACCAAGGGCAATATTAGCCTACCTTTTAATACCAGGGGCATGTACCGAGCCACTAAGTCTAATAGTTCACCTACCTATGTTGGCATATATAAAGATGATTAGCCTTAACTAGATGCTAGATTATTAAAATAATATTGGTATTGAAGATCAAACGAGTAATCAATTGTTAGTCGCTTCTTGCTCTGTTCAAGGTAACAGAATATAATGCGCTCTTTGTAAGTATACTCTGGTTAGTAATTGGTTTTGTTGACATAAACTGTCATAACTAATTCGAGATGATACTTTTAAGTTATTGATTTTTCGGTTGTTGGCATAGAATTAAAACAGCGGCAGGGATTTGTAATCCGGTTAGCTATCATCTCTATATCGCACCTACAAAATTAAACAAGCCGTTAGCTGAAAAGTTAGTGGCTTTTTTCATAAATATCGAAAGTAATTACTGCTAGTAAAGTGATTACGTATTGTAATAATTAAGGATCTGCGCTTGACCATTATGGACATGAATAAATATTCAAATAAGACCAACAATATTAAACATATTGCTTTAGCCGTATCATTCGCGATCTCTGCATTATTACCTAGCCAATCTTTTGCTCAAGGCTTTACTCAAGACTCCGTTCAAGATATTTCTCCAGACAAGAAGAAAAAAGAGTCTAAACCACAAGTTGCTGAGACAAAGCAGCAGACAGAAAATGAAGTTGAACTCGAGCACAAATTTACCCCTGAGATTACCGTTGAAAACCTTGATGAAATTTATCGAGAAATGCCAACCAATACTCTTTGGGA
>JALJPA010000046.1 GCA_022969215.1 Colwellia sp.
GTGCTGTAGACGGTATTAACTTAACTAAGTTCACTCCACCAACACATGAGCTGAGCACTAAGTTCACCGGTGTAGCTGTACCAATTAAAGTAGTTTAATCCCTAATTAGGGGCTAACTAGGAGCTAATTAGGCGCTAGCTAGGCGCTCTATATTAATAGCTAAATCAATAATGGGGGCTACTTGTATAAGTAGCCCCCATTTTTTCATCTGCTATTTATTTACAATAAGCTTTATTAAACCTGAGTCGATAACCTCTGCACAGGATTAAAATCTGTGACTTACCCCCCGTGAAAAGGGTCATTTATTTGTTTATTGCACACTCTAATTTTGCGGTTAAGTTTGGCATAATCAAATTTGGTGAAGCTCGGGGATAATCAAAACTCTCAACCCCCTTAACTAACTCCAATTTGTAGCCATACTGACCACAAATTAAGTAACTACGGCGCAATAAAAAAGCAGATAAACGGTCAAAGCTGACCTTATTATTAGCAATCACTTCTAGCTGGTAATTATTATCATCAAATTGCGTTTTTTTAAATTGCAGCTGGTGGTCAAAGTCCCACTCAGATTTCGCTTGGCCTAGAACGGCTGTACTTGGTCCAGCACAAGCGCCTAAAAAGAATGCACATAAGGGGGGAAATATATATTTATATGCGAGCTTAGTTGTTAGCCTTTTCATCGTTATTTTCCTTATAACTTTTGTCATTACCTTGAACTTATAAGCTTAACAAAAAATAAACTAATACACACTTCAAAATAGCCTTGTCGGTTAGTGCTCTTTCGCCCAAGTTACATAAGTTAAGTGTCTGATACCATGGCGATCAATTCGAATAAACACTTCTTTATTACCGCGGCGTCCTAATGACATACCCCAACCTATTTCACTATTGTTCGATGGTTTTTCAGATTTATTACAGCCCTTACCTTTAGGTGCATTACATGAATTACCATCCGTTGAGTTACCGCCAGTACTCGCGCCACCTGAGTATGAATTATAACTATCAACGTCATCATATATAGTCCCTAACTGCTCAAAGTCATGAGAGTCTGGGCCCAAGAAAGGTGGATCTTGATATTCCATACATGAGATAGAGGAAGCTTGGTCAAAATCTTCATCTTGGTGACCTAAGCCCAAGTTATGCCCTAACTCTTGACAGGTAACGCTTTGCTTCCAATCTGCATTGTTATAATAACTCCAAGAAAAATAAGTATCATTAAGTTTGGTGTAGCCACGAGTGATGTGTCCTTCAGCATCAAGAGATATTCCGGCAATGCCAAGCCAACCTGTTTGACCATAGGCTAAATTACAGATTCGCACTTTGCCAGCTGGCGCTTTACACTGACGGCGTATTTTTTTATTGGTTGTGCCATCGCCCTCTTTAGCTAAGTTGACTTTGGTACTTACTGACCAATCAATAACTGCTTGTCCGACATAGTCATGCCAATCATCCGTAGTGCTATTAATAAGAATTAAATCAAAAGAAGCCGTGGTTCTTGCCCAGTGATAAGACGACCAAGCATGCCCTGCAAACGCAGCTGCTGAAAGTAAATAAGTTGCCATTAATATAACAAGTAGCTTTTTCATAACTTACCTCTTTATCAGTGAGTTATAAGTGCACCATAACTACACCAAATAAATATGTTAGACACCTTTTAAGTATAGCGAACTGTAAGGCAATTTCTTCTCTGCAACTTAGCTGACCTTTTTCGTTATTTTTCAGCCTCAATTACCGTAATCCGGATTTCATGGATAAAAAACAACCTATACTAATAACTTGTTTTTTAATTTTTTACGGTGGTTATCATGTCCGATGAAAAATCAAATGAAAACGCTTGGTCGCTAGCTATGCATCAAATTGAATGCTGTAATTGTAGTCATGGCTGTGGTTGTCAGTTCTCCGGTTTTCCAGATAGTGAGTCCGGCAGTTGTGAGGCACTACTTGGCTTTTATATTAAAAGTGGTCAGTTAGACAGTTTAGATCTCACTGGCATAAAAGTAGTTTTTGCTGCCGCTTGGCCTAAAGCCATTCATGAAGGTGATGGTAAGGCATTGTTATTTATCGACTCTGCCGCATCTTCTGAGCAAGTAGCCGCTATTGGTGGTATCTTTTCCGGTCAGTTTGGCGGTATGCCCTTTGAAGCGTTAGCAGGTACCTTCTCTGAGATGGAAGGACCCATAGTAGCCGCTATTACTATGAATACTGATGATAAACACTCTAGCTTTAGCATTGCAGATGTACTTGCAGTAGAACAAACACCCTTGATAAATCCGATGAATGGTGAAGATCAAAATGTCCATATCACCTATCCTGATGGTGGCTTCTTTTGGAATGATGGCATCATAGGCACCAGTAAAACCATGTCAATAAAACATAATATGTTGTCGTTTGACCATGTTGGTCAGTTTGCTGCCAAAGCTGAAGTGAACTGGGCTAACTCTTAGCACAGCAATGAAGATGACTTATCAAAAAGTTAACATGATTCAATTAAAGAAACACTGGTCGCTGCATGTGGTTTTAATCATTATCGTAGCAGCTTGGTATTACATGTTTTTTTTGATGACTATGAATATGGCCCCGGTTACTCAGTGGAATTACCTAGACATAATGGTGCTGTTTAGTATGTGGTCAATCATGATGGCAGGTATGATGTTACCTTCTGCCTTGCCAATATTTCACTTAATTGACAAGATTAATGATCAGCGTAAGGCACGCAATGCTCCATACGCGGCAAGCTTTTATTTTATTATTGGCTACTTACTCGCTTGGCTTGGCTATAGCTTAGCGATTACCCTGCTGCAATGGTGGTTTCATCATTTAGCCTTATTAACACCTATGATGAACAGCGCTCAGCTTGAGTTTACTTGTTTAATTCTGTTAATTACTGGGGTGTATCAGTGGTTACCTATTAAACAGCGCTGCTTAAATTATTGTCGTTCGCCACTGGGCTTTTTAACTTCCTCTTGGCAAGAAGGCATAGCTGGTGCTATTAAAATGGGCTTCAGTCACGGTCAGTACTGTCTTGGCTGTTGCTGGCTGTTAATGACATTGCTCTTGATTTTTGGGGTAATGAGTTTACCGTGGATCATTGCATTAACGCTTATAGTGACCATTGAAAAGCTATTTTCCCATGGATTAATATTTAGCAATATACTAGGGGGGCTATTAGTGATTTTGGCCTGCTATATGTGGTTTATGAATTAAACGATCTTATTAATTTGAGTAGTAATAGAGGTAGAAATAACAGTAGTCACGTAATGAGTAATAGTCACCTTACCTGCCCAATATCCAGGCCCATAAAAATATTAGCTATCAAGCTTTAACGAAAAACTAATGACTTTTTTGCCAATCACTTAAACCATACTTAGCTAATATACGTGTTAGTTCACCGCTAGTACGTAACCGAACAATGCCCTCAGACAAGATATCGGCATACTGTTGTGATGCTTCAATAGCGGGAGAAAATGCTATATAAACCGGTTTAGCTGGAGCAAGTATACCAACCATATTAAATTTTTCCTGCTGATTTGATTGCTTACTTGCATACCAAAATACCGCTTCTGTTTCGACCAATACATCTATTAATCCCTGCTCTAGTAGTGCTATATTTTCTGTTAATGGTTGATTGCCAAAAGCAGTATAAATGCGACTTGCATCTGCTTGATGTACTTTTATATAACTATCCAAACTATCGCTATAAGCATAACCATTTGCCACCGCTAAAAGTTTATTATTCAAAGAGTTTATCTGCTGGTAGCGCCAGTTACTTTTATATAAAGTGAAGAAACTAAAGCCAATCAAGCCTTGCTCATTGTGTGGATAAATAAAATCTTGTGCATCGGATTTATAACCGCCGACTACTGCCGAAATTATTCCTGCACGACAGAGTCGCAAAGCTCGGGACCAGGGGATAATTTGATAGTTAATATTAATATTGTGCTCAGCAAACACTTGCTGAGCAATTTCAATCATATAACCAGGGTAAGCTGAATTAGGCTGACAATTAAATGGACACCAATGATCAGCAGCAAGAGTAAGCGTTACCTTGCTTTGATTTAAGTTATCTTGCCCAATTACCGGTATTGAATTGTTTGCACTTATAGTAAGAGGAAAAATAACGACAATGATAAATAAAATTGCGTATTTGTACATGTAACAACTAAAAATAGAATCAGTCCAATAGTTAGTTAAGCACAAAAAAATTTATAGTGCTAATGCCTCAACATTGAGCGCCATAAAGCTCACGTAACAGCTTAAGATAACTAGCTAAGTTAATATGTTCATCTGCTACGAATTTTTCAGACTCAACTACAAGGGCTTGTATTCGATCTAAACGAAACTCTCGATAATCATGGCGAAGTTGGCACCAAGCAATCAAGGTCCATTTTTGTCCCCAATAAACTAAACCAAGCGGTATAAGCACTCTATTTGAATGTTCACCATCTGCTTTTTTATATGCCATAGTGAGGTAGCATTGCTGCTGAATAGCTTTACGTATTGACAAAGAATGTTGCGCCGCTTCAGTATTGAGATAATGTTTAGAAACTAATAAACAGTTTTGCTGATTAGTTTCTTTTAATCGCTCGGGAATAACCGCTTCAATCTTTACTCTTGCCTCTTCTGCCGATATTGCTAACTCTTTATCACTCCAACCTTGCACCATTTTCAAGCCAAGCTGCACAGCAAGTAATTGCTCGGCGGTAAACATTATCGGCGGAATTTCAAAACCTGGTTGTAATCGATAGCCAACACCAGCTTCACCTTCAACAGGGAAACCAGTATCAAGTAACACTTGGATATCGCGATAAATGGTACGCTCTGACGTCTCTAACACCTCGGCAAGCTGGCGCGCTGTTATCACAGTACGCCGCCCTTTGAGCAAGGTAATTATTTTAAGTAAGCGATCCGCTTTAGCCACAGCTTTCCGTTTCCGTACATTGAGATGACAGCAGAATATCAGCGTGTTGCATCTTAGTCGACTCAATATCAATAATTGCCATTAACTGCTGGCATACTTTTGACTGCATAAATTTTTCTTGCGCGGACTTTGCCGCGGCTTCGTCTTGCCAATAAACCACATCAAACCAGGTATCACTGTCTTTTTGATAACAGACAGAGCGATACAAAAAACCAGAGAATTCGCGCACCTGCTCCATGACCAATTTATTTAGCTCAAGCATTTGTTGTCGACTAACACCGGCTTTACTTTTAAAGGTCACTAATTCTAATACCTGCATAATATCTTCCTTATTTTGTTATACCCAAGCGACTTCAAGATGCTCGTTTCAAGACGCCTGAGCGATTTATGGTCAAGGCGTGTACTTCATTAATGGTTGTTCCCTTAATGAACTACGCAACGATGAACGTTATTTGCTCAGACGTCCCAGAATGGCTGGTTTAGAAACGCTTTACGCTACGTTATTGGCTTCGACGATAGAATAACTATCCTCTTCAATCAATGCCTTGCCTAAAGACGTTTCTAATTCCAGCTGAATCCTGCATATTGGAGTGGCTTGGGTATTGTTAGTTTGTTTTCTCGCTAACTATTATCAAACAAGACTACTGACAGAAACTGTCAGTAGTGGTAAATATATTAAAATGAACAGATAAATAACCGACTTTCTTAACTCTTATAAACCGCTTGCCTCATTATTTTTTCTCTACACTACGGGCAAGTTTAGCTAAATCACTTTCATCGATAAAAGGTACTAGGGTAAAGCCATACTGATAACTTTTGGCTGGAATACGGTAAGCCTCATGGACTAGTCGCCCCCAAGAGGTATCGCCACCTACGCCCATTTGTTTATGATCAATATTGACTGTCACCAAATCACGCATTAATAGTTCTGCACCATGTTTACTGGTTACCGGTACTAAGCCTGAAGCGGAAGCACTACCATCTTTTCCGGCAATAAAGTCGATATCTTGCTGTAAATAAGGCCAAGCACTTACACTCAATTGCTGGTCACCCACCGCTAATAAACCTGCACCTGTCGGGCTTTTCATTGCCAACCAACGCACATCGGTTTTATTGGCATTTTCTTGAGGTCTAGCGTAATGATGAATTTGCGCTGTCACTGCCGCCTGATACAAACCAATGGCCGCTGAGGTTTTCCGGTCAGCGTAGCTCTCGTGTGGCCCACGGCCAAACCAACTAATAAACTGATACTCACCCGGCATAACCAACTGCATACCCATGCGCGGTATATCCGCTAACTTTTGCCCTTTGGCCAGGTTAAGTTCACTGGATACATGCACTCGGCCATTGGCTGATATTTGATAATTTACTTGGTAGCTACCCACAAATAAGTCACTTGAGTAAATAGCTTTAACTATTATATTTGCAGCCACTACCTTATTTGATAGCTTAACTAACTGTAAGCTACTTGCAGCCTGTTGCCAGACTTGTGCTCTTTTTTGTAGACCATTACCTAGATCATTATCGGTTGGCGCCCGCCAAAAATTAACGGTTAGCGGTTGTTTAACTAGTGGCGATATTAATGACTTGCCCTGATAATTAAACTTAGTTAGCCAGCCGGTATTCTGACTAAATGCTACCGTTACCTCATCATTAGAAATAGTTAACTGTCCATCCTGATCATGTCGTTGTAAGGACTTTCCTGAAGGAATATCCACCTTAGCGGCTTGATATTTCACTGGCATTTTAAATTGCTCAAAGGCAACTTCATGGCCTCGTGCTAATAGTGGCTGCGGCTTATTTACCAGCATTTTAACCGTTAAAAAGTACTCTTTATCACTACTTTTAGGTAAATGCGTCAATACCTCTTTAAGCGTGATCACTTTAGTCTTACCGGCAGCAATATCAGCCATAGCACGGTGACCTTGAGCAACTAAATCACCATCTGCCATTAACAACCACTGCAAGTCATACTGGCTTAGGTTACTGAAGGCAAACTTGTTGGTAACCGTAATTCTCGCTTTCGTTAAGTCCTGCGCAGCAAACGTCACTGGCTGGTAGACTTTTTTCACCTCAAATAAGTGCGGATGCGGCTCACGATTTGGATTCACTAAACCATTATTAAGAAAGTTACCATCACTAGGTAAGTTAGGATGAAAGTCTTTACCGTAAGCCCAGTATTTAACACCGTTACTATTGGTATACTCTAAAGACTGGTCAACCCAATCCCAGATAAAGCCACCTTGCAAGACATCATATTTTTCAATGACATCCCAATAGTCTTGTAAATTACCTACTGAATTACCCATAGCATGAGCATATTCAATCATAATGGCTGGACGATGAGGATTTGATTTAGCGTATTTCTCTAAACGTTCAATCGATGGGTACATTGGGGCAAAAATATCGGTGTAATGCTCTTCACCTGCGGGCTCATATTGCACCGGACGGCTACCATCGCGCTCTTTAAGCCACTTATAGGTCGCTGCAAAAACTTTTCCCTCCCCGGCTTCATTACCCAAAGACCAGATAATAATAGAAGGATGGTTTTTATCACGTTCAAACATCCGCTTGGTGCGATCTAAGTGGGCCGGTAACCAACTCATTTCGTTACCCAGCTGGGTCTTTTCATCAATGGCTAATGGATGTGATTCGATATTGGCTTCATCAATAACATATAAACCATATTTATCAGTTAAATCATACCAATAGGGATCATTTGGATAATGACTTGAGCGCACAGCATTGATATTAAATTGCTTCATCAATTTAATATCTTGCTCCATTAAGGCTTTAGTAACTACATGACCATGTTTTGGCGAAGTTTCGTGTCTGTCAACACCACGAATATAAATAGCCTTGCCGTTAACCGTTAGCTGACTATTTTTAATTTCAATATGACGAAAGCCAATATCATCTTTAATCGCGGTAAGTACACCACCATCTTCATCGGTTAAGGTGATAAGCAGAGTATATAAATTAGGGGTTTCCGCATTCCATAACATTGGCTGGACAAACGAGCCAATTAAACTCACTTGCTGTTTATCCTCGCTATCAATATTAATCGTTTTTTCAGCTGCAATAACTGGCTTTAAGTGATTACTTGGATCAAGTAATTGGTAAGCTACCGTTAACTTACCGCTGTTATGCTTAGCCAAATTATTCACATCAACAGTGACACTAAACTCTGCTTGGCTAAAGTCTTCACTTAGCTCAGGTTTGGCATGAAAATCAACAATATGCTGTTGCTCTCGGGCAAACAGGTAAACATCACGTTCTATGCCCGATATACGCAACATATCTTGGCTTTCTAAATAGCTGGCATCGGTCCAACGGCGTATTTGCAAAGCTAATAAGTTTTCACCACCGTCAAGATACGGCGTTAAATCAAATTCTGCCGGAGTTTTTGAGCCTTGACTAAAGCCAACTTTTTCACCATTTAACCAGACATCTAAGGATGATTTAGCTGCACCTATATGCAATATAACCTGCTTATCTTCCCAGTTCTTAGGTAAGGTGAATTTTTTTCGATATGAGCCAATAGGATTATAATAGCTTGGTACATCTGGCCATGTGGTGCTAAATGGGAAACGTTCGTCTAAATAGATAGGATAGCCGAAGCCTTCAACCTCCCAGTTTCCTGGCACAGGAATTTGTGACCAACTAGAGTCGTCAAAAGCCTTTTGTTCAAAGCCTTGCGGTTTATTTCGAGGAGAGCGCTGCCAATTAAACTGCCACTGGCCATTCAGTAAAATAAAGTTATCACTTTGCTCTTTATTATCGTCCAGTGCCGCATTGACTGTACTAAAAGGAAAAAAGCTAGCATGAGGTGCGAGCTTATTGATAGCAAATACTTGATGATCTTGCCAAGGCTCTCGCGCCTGTTCAGCTAACACACTTGTTGTAAAGAAAGTGACGCCAAAGATAAGAAATAATAAACTAGCTTTCATTAAAAACACCATGTTGTATACAATATACCCACATGATACGAACAGCCTTAAGCTAGTTCAAGTAGTTTGCTGTTATTTTCTCGTTAAAATTTAATTTATTGCACTTTCAACAACATGCCATCAAAGTGATAAGCCATAGTCACTGCTCTAGCCTCAACATAGACTCCTGTTATCGAGTTAAGGCTAGGTTGCTAATTAACTCTTTAGCGGGTGCTCAATTAACTTAAATTGGGTATTGGGCTCACCAAAAACATAGATGCTACAGTTTTCCCAGCTTGTTGGTAGCTTCCAGGTAGAGTTTTCTCCAATGGTATACACATGACGTTTATTCGCGCAGCGCACATCTAGAGTATGTAACGAGCCTTCGACATCGATAAGTGAAAACTCTTTTCTAACCAATTCAGCACTCCAAAAATCTTCTTTAATATCGGCAGAAATAACAAGGTTTTTGTCACCGCTAATAGCACTTTCTACTTTCGCCATAGTCTCAGAAAACTGGCTAAGGTACGGTTTAGCTGAAGGTAATTTGATTAATTTTTCATAGGTTCTATGTGCTGCTTGAAATTTATTTAGCTCTACTTGCAAATTAAATTTTTGATAGAGTAGCGACAATTTTTGTTTATCATTGCTCAAGCGACTCATTCTTACTCGAATTAAATGATAAAGTTGCTGCTCTTTTTCATCTCTCACATTTGCATAATCTGCCGCCAGTAAATGCATATAATTATTCTCTGAAAGATGCCTATATTTATTTTCTTTCATTGACGCCAGTTGTTTTTCTAATTCATCATAATCTTTATCTTCGTATGCTTGACGTGCTTTTTTATACTTCCTTTTGAATCGCTTACTAACACCCATCGTGCCCTTATCACCACCTCCTGGTTTCCCCATTCTAAAGTCCAACTGAACAGTATTGACACATTGCTGAATAGCCTTACCATTTTCCATAGCTGGTTTATAGCGCCATTTTTTAACGGATTTTATCGAAGCCTTGGTAATATCTTTACTACCCGAGCTTTCTTTGACAATAACATCTTCTACTTTTCCTTCTTCATTAATGACAAAACTTAAAATAGTCCAACCTTCTCTGCCATCTCTTGCGGCTTTTATAGGATATTTTGGTTCAACTCTTTTTATTGGCTCAGGGGCAATAATGGTAGAAAGATGTTTAGAGAGCTTATCTAAACTCTCGGTATTAGCGGTATTTTCTTGCGCTTGGAGATAGTTTGTAAAAAATAGCGATGTAATTAGCATCATGCTGATAGAGGAAGTTTGCATTAGTCAGTCCTTTGATTTTTTATAACAGGCTAACATTTATACAAAAAAAAATCAGTACTTGCACCTCTAAGCCAATGGATTCATTTAGCACTGACGGAGCATAAATAACCAAGCATAGCTCGTGTATATAAAAGGAGTCATTTCGATTAACTTTCCCACAATTCCCAACACTTAATTTCATCTGTCTGATAACTATAAAAAATGACATAGACCGAATAAATTAAAAAATTTTTATTCAGAGTAAATAACAAGTATGATAATCAACCAAAATAAATTAAGCTTTTGTTCTTTGGGTACTTTTAAACCCAATAGTGCGCTATTGGTGGCAAACAAAATAATAAGAAGAAAAATAGTATGCAAATGAAGAAAAAAACTTACTGGCGGCATATTCGCACTATAGCTTTAACTGGAGTGAGCATAAGTGCGCTTTTTAGCCCCATGGCAAATGCTATTGAAATAACGGCAGAAATGAGCCCTGTAGTTACCGCTGAATTTAATAAACAGTTAGCTTTGCAAACTTGGCCCGAGAAGCACACTAAGTTAGCCTTGATGGATAACCCCTACGCTACATTTTATAAGGTCATCAGAAAGAAGCTTAAGGCCGAAGCAGAGCCAGGTCAAAAGCGACGCTTAATGACTAATGAAGAAAGCATGGTAGCAGCTAAAAAGAAACGCTTTGATTATTGCCAAGCATCCGTACCCTTTTTCGTTAGTTTTGCGAAAAGGGCAGATAACTTATCTACTCTAGAAGACAATCCTCTGACTAAAGATCAGCTTATGAAAGGCAATGGCGTTAAGTACCCCTTTACTGAAGAGCAAAGTAATAATGCTAACTTTAGACCTGCGCAAATAGCGCTAACCCTAGGTTGGAAATACCAAGGTAAAGGCGAAAAATATGCAGAGTACTTTCTGGCAACCTGTTTAGCTATACCCGTTAGCTTGTATTACACCGAAGATAAATTTTAATAAGAAACTCAATAATCCATCCCAAAATAACCCGTTACTTGAAGAAAGTAACGAGTTATTAACTGTTTTATTACTTAGTAAAACTAGCAATTCACTCACCTTAATTTCACCATAACACCCGTAAGAACACGACCTGTTCCTTTTCAAAGACCATTCTAATGTGACCAGCAGAACTTGCAGTAGCCCCACTAGCAATAGCCGAAGAGAAGTTAGTAACATCAATTTTTCAGGCTTATTGCTGTTTGTATCAGTTTTGATACAAATGTTAAACAAATGGGTACGCCGAGGCTATGATAAGCAAGGTACATTAACTTCATCTTTAACGGGGAATAAATTCGAGGTTTTTATGAAAATATCAATATTACTTGCCAGCCTGCTATGCATGGTAACGAATGCAAACGCACAAAATAGTGCACTCTTCTCAAATAAACAATGGCTTACCACCAAGTTAACCAATGAGCATAATAATAAGCTTATTAATGGCAAAGCTTCCGGTAAAAAAACTTTCGATATCAATATCGCTGAATTAGAGCAATTGACCAGAGATAACAAATCGCTACTTATCGATTTACCCTTACCAGATGGAGGTTTTGTGCAATTCAAGCTTAACTCTTCAGCGGTAATGAGTAGCGAGTTAGCTGATAAATACCCATCAATTAGAACCTTTACTGGCTACCAAGTTAATAATCCTGAACATTCAGGTCGATTTGATATTACCCCTCATGGGTTCCATGGCGTATTTAATTATGAAAGAGAAAAAGTCTATATAGAGCCGATTAGCCGGACCAACAATCACCAATATCAAAGCTACTTTAAAAAAGATGCGCTGCCATTAACTAAAGAAGCACCAGGACGTAGATTATCACCGAGAAAAAATACATTGCCGTTGTTCCCGCTAAAAAATATAGCTAGAAAAGTAATGAACAAAACCACAAATGACTTAATCACTTATAAAATAGCGATGGCAGCCACAGGAGAATATAGTAGCTTCCATGGCGGTACTAAAGAGAAGTCTTTAGCCGCTATAGTCACTTTGCTCAATAGAGTAAATGAAGTTTACAGTAGGGACTTAGCGATACAGTTTGAATTAGTGGCAAATAATGACGCCATAATTTATTTAGATGCAGCTACCGATCCTTTTAAAAATACCGATGAAGATATTGATGTAGTTAGCCAAGTTATTGATAGCGCAATTGGTGTCAGCAATTACGATATTGGCCATTTAGTTGGCACGGGCGGTGGTGGTGTAGCCAGTTTTGCTGTTGTCTGCTCTGCTGCCAAAGCTGAAGGGATTACCGGTAGTGACAGTCCAACAGCGGATGCCTTTCATATTGACTATGTTGCCCACGAGATTGGACATCAGTTTGGTGCTGAACATACCTTTAATGGTAGCCAAGGCTCTTGTGAAGACAACAGAGTATCAACTAGTGCTTATGAGCCAGGTAGTGCTTCGACAATCATGGGTTATGCTGGAATTTGTGAGGATCAAGATTTGCAAAATGGCTCGGATCCTTATTTTCATATTCACTCAATCGATCAAATCAGTGATTTTAGTCAACAAATCAGCTCTTCTTGTGGCGTTAAGAAGCCGCTAAATAATACCGCGCCAATAGTAAATGTTAGCCGTAATTATACCATACCTGCTCGCACACCTTTCACCCTAGTAGGCTCCGCAACTGATGTAGACGGGGACTCACTAACTTATAGCTGGGAACAATTTGATTTAGGCAGTGCAACGACTAGCCCAGCTGAAGATAAAACAGATGATGGTAGTCGACCATTATTTAGGACGCTAGCCCCTAAATTAAATGCCAGCCGTACTTTTCCCGCCATGGCAGACATTTTAGCCAATAAAAACGTTTATGGTGAAACATTACCAACAACTAACCGCGAGCTAAACTTCAGATTAGTGGTAAGAGATAACCAAGGTAATATCAGTGACGATGCTAACAAAATTACCGTTATCACTAACCAGCAAGGTTTTACTATTAACCAGCCTAGTAATTGGCAAGGTACAAAACAGTTAGTCACTTGGAATACCGCAGCAACTGAACAAGCCCCTGTTTCATGTACACAAGTTAACTTACTGCTTTCAGTTGACTCTGGTTTAACCTTCAGCCAAATATTGGCAAGTAAAACAACTAACGATGGTAGTGAAGAGGTTAATTTACCTGAGTTATCAACTGAAAAAGCACGGTTAAAATTAACTTGTGATAATAATATTTTCTTTGCTATCAATAACCAAGATTTTCAGATTAATAGTCAAAGCACGACAAATAGTAAACCTACAGCGGTTGATGACCAAATAACGCTTGAGCAAGATAAAGTAACAACAATCGACGTGTTAAGTAATGACATCAGTACCGATGGTCAGAGCTTACAATTAAAGAGTGTTAACTATACAGGTACAGGTAACGTCACCATCACTGACAATAAACTCACCTATACACCAGCTAAAAGCTTTGTTGGCACTGAGCTGTTAACTTATACCCTAGCAGATAGCAGTGGCGACCAAGCGATTGCAACATTAACTATTACAGTCACAGCTAAGCCGGTTGTTACACCAACAAAAAGCTCTTCCGGTGGTAGTATGTATTATCTATTGTTGCTAACTGTACTGGCTTTGAGAAATAGAGTTTTTAAAAGGATATAAAAATGAAAAACTTACTTTGGTTAACAATACTAACTATGCTCATATTATCGGCTTGTGGCAGTGATATAAGGCAAGGTGCACAACCACAACCAGCAGAATTACCCGCTAATGTTACTCAAGCAATCAATGTAGCTACAGAGAATAAAGACTATAGGTTAATGTACACTCTAGGCAGGAAGCCCGTCATACCGGGTTTTGAAAGCAACAACTTTGCCGCACTTAAAAAGCAGTGTGGTATAAAACCCATTCACGGCACCGGCGATGTCATAAAAAACCCAAGTGATAAACAAGAGCGCAGAGTAAAGTATCAGTTTGCTAAAGAATATAACACTAAGATCTATGATATTTGCCAAAAATCAGAGCATAAATAATACATATGAACGAATATATGCAACACAGTGAAACCATTTTAATTATTGATGATGATGCTGAGCTCACCTCACTCATTAGTCAGTTTTTAACCATGAATGGTTATCAGGTTCTTGTTGAACATAACGGCGCAAATGCGCTAACAACTGTCGCACATATTCAACCAGACCTGATTGTTTTAGATCTTATGTTGCCAGGCGTAGATGGCTTAACTATTTGCCGTCAATTAAAGCCTGACTTTATTAATCCTATTATCATGTTAACTGCATTAGATGATGATATCGACGAGGTAACTGGACTAGAAGTTGGTGCAGACGATTACTTGTGTAAGCCAATAAAACCCCGGGTTTTATTGGCTCATATCAGGGCCCAATTAAGAAGAAAATCACATCTTAAAAACCTAACGCCACAAGATATAAAACATGTCAGCAATGGCGATCTCACCATTGATATTAGAAAACGCATTGTTCGCTATAATGAAAGTGACATCACGCTTTCAAGTGCTGAATTCGATTTACTCTGGGTACTGGCAATGAATGCTGGCAGTATTATCTCTAGAGATCAGTTACATAAAGAAATATTTAAGTTAGATTATGATGGTTTTGATCGCTCTATTGACCTTAGAATTTCAAGATTAAGAAAAAAGCTCGGCGACGATCCCAAAGAACCAAAAATAATTAAAACAATTCGTAATAAGGGCTATTTACTTGCAAATTAGCAACGCAAAACCAAGCACACTTGTTCTAGCGCTTTTGCTATTTAATATTACTATCGCCAGTTTATTAAATACCCATGTTTATTACTCTTTGGAAACTTATGTTTATAAGCAATATGAAAATTATTTATTACAAGTCAAAGAGGAAATGCATCAAGCCTTCAGCGATGCTCCAAAGAATCAGTGGCAAAAAAAAGCCATTATACTTGGACAAACCTTCGATACTGGATGTTTACTCATTAATAGAACGCCCGAAAATTTCTCTGCCGAAAACTTCAAATTATTACAATTAAAACAAGCACAATCTGGCCTTATAGATATTAATAGCGCAGTAATATATTACCCGCTTGATGAGCATTATATTGCTGAAATAGGACCAATTTCCTTCATTAACTGGCAGACATTCTTACTAGACTGGTTTAGCTGGCTCTGTGCCCTTGTTATCAACCTGCCGATAATATATTGGTACTTATGCTATATCGAAAAACATAAAAACAATGTCTCCGCCATGTTAGTGAATTTGCCTTTTAAATTGAGTAATAGCAAACAAGACATTTATGACAATATCCATGAACTCAATAAATTAATGGTTAAAGCTAAACAAGAAAATACTGAACGATTAATTTTGCAAAGAGATTTGCTTCATGGCGTGGCCCATGAATTTAGAAGTCCTATGGCAAGAATTCAATTTGCCTTAGAGATGCTTGAAGAAACACCTGAACATGAACATGGCCACTTAAGGCAGAGTATGCATACTGCCCTTGAAGACCTGGATAAGTTGGTAAAAGAACTGCTTTATTATGCCAAATTAAAAGATAGTGAAGCTATTATTACCGTAGAAAATGTTGATCTGCACGAAACTTGTATAGCCGCCATAGAAGAAGTAAAAGGCTTCTACCCTGAAGTTGCATTTAAGCTAACAACAAATATACCTGTCTACCTTGAAGGCAATACCAAGCTACTTAAGCGACTATTAATAAATCTGCTAAGAAATGCCGGACGCTTTGCCAATACACAGTGCCATGTTGCCATTGTTGTAAAAAATGACACGGTTACCATTATTTTAGAAGATGACGGTATCGGTATACCGCCGGGTAAATCGGCAAGGATATTTGAACCATTCACTCGCTTAGATGCTAGTCGTTCAAGAGATTCTGGCGGCTGCGGACTTGGTCTTGCCATTGTATTATCTATTGTTAACAAACATCATGGCAGTATTAACCTTGTTGAAGGTACATTACCAGGCGCTTGCTTTAAAATACTGATCCCTCAAAGTTAAACAGAGTAAACATTTACTATTACTGCCAATAAAAAAGCCAGTTACTTTAGTTAAGTAACTGGCTTTTTATATACATCCCAAAACTTAGTTTTAAAACTAAGTTAGCGACATTATTTTTTATTTCTTTTTCTTAACTGCTTTAGCATTTGGTAAATCAGTGATTGAACCTTCAAAGATTTCTGCTGCTAAACCAATTGATTCATTTAACGTTGGGTGAGCATGAATCGTTAATGCAAGATCTTCAGCATCAGCGCCCATTTCAACCGCTAAACAAATTTCACCAAGCATTTCGCCAGCATTGATACCAACAATAGCACCACCAAGAACACGACCAGTTCCTTTTTCAAAGATCATCTTAGTTTTGCCTTCAGTACGTGCAGAAGCGATAGCACGACCAGAAGCAGCCCATGGGAAGTTAGCAACTTCAATGTTCAAGCCTTGCTCTTTTGCTTCAGCTTCAGTAACACCAACCCAAGCCATTTCAGGATCGGTATAAGCAATTGAAGGAATACAACGAGGGTCGAATTCATGTTTCTTACCAGAAATAACTTCTGCAGCACAATGTGCTTCATGAACAGCTTTATGAGCAAGCATAGGTTGACCAACAACATCGCCAATAGCGAAGATGTGCGGTACGTTAGTACGTAATTCTTTAGACACGTTAATGAAACCACGCTCATCAACATTTACACCAGCTTTATCAGCAGCAACTAAGTGACCGTTAGGCTTACGACCAACAGCAACTAAAATCTTGTCATAACGAACTTGTTCAGCTGGTGCTTTTTTACCTTCAAAAGTAACGTATAAACCGTCATCTTTTGCTTCAACAGCCACAACTTTAGTAGACAACATGATGTTGAATTTTTTCTTGTTGTAGTTGGTATAAACTCTAACAATATCTTTATCAGCCGCTGGTACTAATTGGTCAGCAAACTCAACTACAGATACATTAGAACCTAATGCAGAATATACAGTACCCATTTCTAAACCAATGATACCGCCACCCAATACTAATAATTCTTCTGGTACGTCTTTAAGTTCTAAAGCACCGGTAGAATCGATAACACGTGGGTCATCGGTTGGAATGAATGGTAAGTTAACCACTGATGAACCCGCCGCAATAATGGCATTATCAAAAGTAATAGTGGTTGTTTCACCGTCGTTACCTGCAACTTCGATAGTTTTATCAGAAGTAAATTTACCGTAACCATAAACTGTGGTTACTTTACGGCTTTTTGCCATACCCGATAAACCACCGGTAAGCTGTGCAGTTACACTGTCTTTCCAGCTACGGATTTTATCTAAATCAATTTCAGGCTTACCAAAAGTAACACCGTGAGATGCCATTGCTGCTGCATCATCAATTACTTTAGCTACGTGAAGTAGTGCTTTAGACGGAATACAACCAACGTTTAAACAAACGCCGCCTAATGTTTCACGACTTTCTACTAACACTACATCTAAGCCTAAATCGGCTGCGCGGAATGCTGCAGAATAACCGCCAGGGCCTGCACCTAAAATTACTACTTGAGTTTTGATATCGTTACTCATGCTTATCCTCAAATTAAATTGTCAATGATGATAAGCGATATTTCACTCTCATCATTTGCTTGTTGTTAATTACCGAAAGTTTATACCAATCCGCATAAGAAAGTGTTCTCTTAGCGAAATTTAAAGGCTTATAGGCAAGGCATTGATTGCAGAGAATAGTTGTTCCCTTTTCAAAATCAATAACGCAGTATATCAGCCTTTAAAACTCGTCCTTTGGAAACACATTAGCACCATAATAACTGCACAAAATTTTCTTGATGTAGAGTGACTATATCTTCATAAATTTTATTTGTTCTAATGGCGCGGATGCTGTTCTAAGTGGTCACTTTTTTATACAGAATGGTATTGTGTCGGCGATTTTACTCCTTGCAAAGCAAAATCGCCATTATTAATTAACAAGAGCCGACGAAAGTCGCACGCTTGTTGATTTAGCTGATTCTTTAGCAAGCGCCAACGAATCAGCTAGTTAACTAAAGTATCAATTTACGAATGTCAGACATCACACCCGCAAGATGCACTGTAAAGCGTGCTGCTAAGGCACCATCGATAACTCGATGATCGTAAGACATTGATAATGGAAGCATTAATTTAGGTTCGAAATCTTTACCATTCCACTTAGGTTTCATTTCTGATTTAGAAACACCTAAAATAGCCACTTCTGGGGCGTTAACGATTGGCGTAAATGCCGTTCCGCCAATACCGCCAAGGCTAGAAATAGTAAAACAACCACCTTGCATATCAGTCGCTTTTAATTTGCCGTCACGTGCTTTAATGCTAATTTCAAGTAATTCACGCGATAACTGGTGAATACCTTTTTGATCAACATCACGTACTACCGGTACCACTAAACCGTTCGGTGTATCAACGGCAACACCAATATGGATGTATTTTTTCAAAATTAAACTTTCACCGTCTTCACTCAAGCTTGAGTTAAACGTTGGGAAGGCACGTAATGCGTCTGCCGCAGCTTTTAAAACAAATACCAATGGCGTAATTTTAAAGCCAAGCTTTTGCTTTTCACAAAGTACGTTTTGCTCTTTACGGAAGGCTTCAACGTTAGTGATATCAGCTTCATCGAATTGAGTAACATGTGGAATAGTTACCCAGTTACGATGTAAGAATGGTCCAGAAATTTTCTGAATACGTGATAATGCTTTTGTTTCAATTTCACCAAATTTAGAGAAATCTATCGTTCTAGCACTAACAACTTGTAGACCACCTTCACCAGCAGCAACAGAGCTACCTGCATTAGCTTTCGGGCGAGACAATTCATATTTAACGTATGATTGCACATCTTCTTTCAAGATACGGCCTTTACGTCCAGTACCTTTAACTAAGGTTAAATCAACACCAAATTCACGGCCAAGACGGCGAATAGAAGGTGAAGTGTAAATGTTACCTTTACTAACATTACCCGCCTGTGGATGATGTGGTACAGGTGAAGCTGCAGGTTTGGTCGTTGCAGCAACTGTAGCAGTAGACGCAGAAACTGATGTAGGAGCTACTACAGGAGCTGGAGCCGCTACAGGTGCAGCAGCTTCACTGCCAACAGTTTCAAGCTTGATTACTAATGAACCTTGCTTAACTTTATCACCGTTGTTAATGAATACTTCTTTAACAGTACCTGCATGTGTAGATGGCACATCCATAGTGGCTTTATCAGTTTCTAGAGTGATTAAACCATCTTCTTCTTCGATGACATCACCAACGCTAACAAGTACATCGATAACTTCAACTTCACCGTCTTCACCAATATCGGGTACAGCAATTTCAATGATTGCTGATGCAGTAGCGGCCGCAGCAACTACAGGCGCCGCTTCAACTATTGTAGTAACAGGCGCCGCCACAGGTGCTGCAACTACAGGCGCTGGTGCAGCTTCTTCTGCTGATGCCGAAGCACCTGCAGATTTCATTTCGGCAATAACATCGCCTTCTTTAATTTTGTCGCCAACACTTACCAATAAGCTAACAAGCTCACCAGCAAATGGCGCAGGGATATCCATTGAAGCTTTATCTGTTTCAACGGTGATAATACCTTCGTCTGCTTCTAGGCTATCGCCAACAGCAAAACAAATTTCAATAATTTCAACTTCATCGCCGCCAACATCAGGGACTAGGATTTTTTCAATATTAGACATTTTTATTTTCCTTCTCTAGTCAATAATTATGCGTAAAGTGGGTTAAGTTTTTCAGTATCAATATCAAAGCGTTTAATTGCTTTAGTTACTACTGAACGTTCAATTTCACCACGATTCGCTAATTCATACAATGAAGCTACTACCACATATGCTGCACTTACTTCGAAGTGAGTACGTAAGTTTGCACGGCTATCACTACGACCAAAGCCATCAGTACCTAAACAACGGTATTCCGTATCGATGTACGCACGTACTTGCTCTGAGTAGTTTTTAATGTAATCAGTAGCCGCAATTGCTGGACCAGCTGCTTTAGTAATAACTTGGCTAATATAGGGTACACGTGGTGTACTTTCAGGGTGAAGCATGTTCCAACGTGTTACATCTTGACCGTCACGAGTAAGTTCATTAAATGAAGTTACTGAGTAAACATCACTTGAGATGTTGTAATCATTAGCAAGAATTTGTGCTGCTTCACGTACTTTCTCTAAGATAGTACCTGAACCTAATAACTGCACATTTGCAGTCGCTTTACCTTTAGCAGGTGCCGCTTGTTCAAGTTGGTAAATACCTTTAATGATCTCATCTGCAACGCTTTCTCTTTCAGGGAACGCTGGGTGTTGATAGTTTTCATTCATTAGTGTTATGTAGAAGAAGATGTTCTCATTTTCTTCGTACATGCGACGTAAACCTTCACGCACTATAACTGCAATTTCATAACCGTAGGTTGGATCATAAGTCACACAGTTAGGAATTAAACCAGCTTGTACATGTGAATGACCATCTTGATGTTGCAGACCTTCACCGTTAAGGGTTGTACGACCCGCTGTAGCACCTAATAAGAAACCACGTGTTTGGCTATCGCCTGCTGCCCATGCTAAATCACCAACACGTTGGAAACCAAACATTGAATAGTAGATGTAGAATGGAATCGTTGTTGCATTACACGTTGAGTAAGAAGTACCCGAAGCAATCCAAGATGCCATAGCACCTAGCTCGTTAATACCTTCTTGTAAAACTTGGCCTTTTTTATCTTCACGGTAATAAGCTACTTGATCAGCATCTTGTGGAATATATTTTTGACCTTCGCTTGCATAAATACCGACTTGACGGAACAAACCTTCCATACCAAAGGTACGTGCTTCATCAGGAATGATTGGTACGATACGCTTACCAATTTTTTTGTCTTTTAATAACGCATTTAATACACGAACAAAAGTCATGGTAGATGATACTTCACGCTCACCAGAACCTTTCAAAATAGCATCAAAAACTTTTAACTTTGGAATTTCAAGTACTTCTTCCGCTTGTTTACGACGTGCTGGTAGTGAACCACCAAGTGCTTCACGACGAGCCATCATGTATTTAAACTCTTCGCTATCTTCAGGAAATTTGAAGAAAGGTAAATCAGCAATATCTTCGTCACTTACTGGAATATTAAAACGGTCACGGTAATGTTTAATTGACTCAAGGTCCATTTTCTTAACGTTATGCGCAATGTTTAAGGCTTCACCTGAAGCACCTAAACCAAAACCTTTCACGGTTTTAGCTAAGATTACTGTTGGGCGACCTTTAGTGTCCATGGCTTTTTGATAAGCAGCGTAAACTTTCACTGGGTCATGACCGCCACGGTTTAAACGCCAGATGTCTTTATCAGACATATTAGCAACCATAGCCTCAGTTTCTGGGTACTTGTTAAAGAAATTTTCGCGGGTGTACTTACCACCTTTCGCTTTACAGTTTTGGTATTCGCCATCCACTGTTTCGTTCATTAACTGTAGTAATTTACCTGAAGTATCACGAGCAATAAGTGAATCCCAGTAAGAACCCCAGATAACTTTCACTACTTCCCAGCCTGCGCCACGGAAAGTTCCTTCAAGTTCTTGGATAATTTTACCGTTACCACGTACCGGACCATCTAAGCGCTGTAAGTTACAGTTGATGATGAACGTTAAGTTGTCTAAACCTTCACGAGACGCTAAACCAATTGCACCTAATGATTCTGGCTCATCAGTTTCACCGTCACCTAGGAAACAGTATACACGTTGACCTGAGCAATCTTTAATACCACGATCTGTTAGGTACTTTAAGAAACGTGCCGTGTAGATAGCTTGTAATGGACCTAGACCCATAGAAACGGTAGGGAACTGCCAGAAATCATCCATTAAATGTGGATGTGGGTATGAAGATAAACCTTTGCCATCACATTCTTGACGGAAGTTATTCATTTGATCTTCAGTTAAACGACCTTCCATAAAGGCGCGAGAATAGATACCCGGAGAAATATGACCTTGGGCAAAGATGAAATCACCGCCATCTTTTTCTGAGGCTGCTTTAAAGAAGTGGTTAAAACCTACATCGTATAACGTTGAAGAAGAAGCAAAACTACCAATGTGGCCACCAAGATCTAAATCTTTTTTGGAGGCGCGTAATACTAATACTAAGGCATTCCAACGAATTGCCGCACGGATGCGTGATTCAATGGTTTGATCCGCAGGCATATGAGGCTCTTGCCCTGGTGGAATAGTGTTTACATAAGCTGTAGTCGCATCAAATGGTAAATGAGTACCACCACGACGTGCACGTTCAATTAATGCTTCTAATAACTGATGTGCACGCTCTGGGCCTTCATTTTCTAACACTGATTCCATTGATTCTAACCACTCTTGGGTTTCTGCTGAATCAATATCGATATTTGGTAGATCTGACATATTGTTTAGTCTCCAATACTTTCTTATATAATAAAAAGTTTAATAAAATGTTTAATAACTGTTTAACGTTAATTGTTCTAATTATTCGTTGTACAAAATTGGTAAATTCTTTCTGCGAGTTTTACATCCGTAGCATCGATCTTTCCATGCGGCTGTTCTCTTGAGTAACGTCCCTTTAAAGAGCAGTAAAAGCTCTTCAATAAAAGCTAAATGTCTATGGCTCGCTCCCCACGCTTTTTGTGGTTGGCCACTAATAATGGCGTTGAGCAAGCGTTTTCTATAATCGGTAATCTTGCTAAAGATATCAGGACGCTTAGCCAATACTGTTAAGTTTTGTGCAATATTATCTGCCAATAATGACGACATGCTACGCGCAAGTTGCAATATCACCGCATTATGTGACGCTGCACAAATAGCTAAATGAAACTCAACTACCGCTTCTGCTTCCGCGCGAAAATCATCTTCTAATTGGATATTACCAATTTCATCATGCTTAGTTTGAATTTGTTCAAAATCTGCCGGCGTACCGCGCATGGCAGCATAATACGAGGCCATACCTTCAATTCCATGACGAAACTCCAATAAATCAAATTGTGATTCATTGTTATTCGACATTAATTCAAACAGTGGATCAGAAAAACCACTGAGTAAATTATCACAAACAAAGGTGCCGCCACCTTGCTTACGCGTTACTAGACCTTTTGCTTCTAACTTTTGCACTGCTTCACGTAACGATGGTCTTGATACTTCAAACTGCAACGCCAGTTCACGCTCGGGTAATAATTTTTCACCCGGCTTTAAACTGCCTTCAATAATCATACCTTCAAGCTCGGCTAAAATGATGTCAGCCAACTTCTGTGGCTTTACTCGGCCAGTGCTTTTTGATGCTCGCATTGATTTATTTGTCGTTTGGTTGGCATTCATAAAAGTAAATTAACTAATAATCCCGTGATATTAAAGAGTCAAGTAAGGGTTAAAATCACCCAAAAACCTCTTGGTCAATTGGTAAGACCAATTGATTTTAGAGCAATAATATAGCAAATATGGCTACTTTTGACAAGTAAACTTAGTTTATGGTTAGTATTTAAGCAAGGTTTTTATGCGCTAAACCAAGAAAAAACTGTTTATTTTTAGCGCATTAAGGCAATAACGATGAATGGTCTGACCATTGGTTTTGACTGTGCTTGATTAGCTTAGTTAAATTTAATTGAGTCTAGTTTAGCTAAGTTTAGTTTAGTAAACCTGCTAGGGTGAGTATTGAAATTACCGCAAGTACCAGTAAAACATTGCGTTTGGCCAGTCTAACTAATAAACAAGGCTCAGCCGTGCAGTCGTCATCATTAACCATAATGTCTTCTGATTTTTCTGCAACATCAATTAAAACTTGATGAGTCGGCTTTTGCACATCAAATAAGCTCTCTAGCCAAACAGGTAGCGCTTTGGAGAAATGGCCAACAAACATATAACCAAAAGATGCAATGCGTACGGGTAACCAATCAAGCCAAAAAAGTACATCGTGATGATTCTGACAGCCACTAGCAAGATCAGGCGCAGCATTCGCTTCATGAACAGCCTTGTTATCCACATCTGACGATACCGCTTCATCGTGTTCATTACTTTCATTAGCCGCGGCAATACATTGCGCTTTTTTATGTTCTATTACTGTCGTAAGCAAACGGTAAAATACCGCGCCCGCAGCACCAAAGACGATAAAATACAGCATAATAGCGATGTAATAGCGGTAGTTTAACCAAATAAGCGCTTGGCCAAACCCCATATTAGGTAAGTTCTTGTCCGATAATAGCTGCTGGTGATGCATTTCCGTAGTCGCCTCTTCACCGCGAAAGGCAGAAGTCAGATAGTTTTTATAACTATTTCTGGTGGTGGTACAACCAAAACAAACGATAAGCACTAAGGTAGAGATAAGCAATTGCATAACGCTATTATCAATTAGCTCAAGCAATAAATACGTGGCAATAACAGGTAAGATAATAAATACCACACTCGCGGCCGTACCTTGTTTAGCGGTAAAGTTTTTGCTAAACAAATTTAAATAATGTTGGTAATAAAAATTAAATCGCCATACTTTGGCAGATAAAGCACGCTCTGCAGCCAATGCAATTAATAAACTTAATAAACTCATGTTAGGTGTTATTCCTTGTCGCTTGTTCAGTTAAACGCTGACGAAAGTATTGCCAATCAAATACCAGCCCAGGATCGGTTTTCCTCTCTGGGGCAATATCGCAATGACCAACAATATGGTCCATGATAATGGCAGGAAATTGATTTTGCAAACAAAGTGTTAACGTAATTAGCTGCTGATATTGCTCTCTAGTATAAGGAATATCATCAGTGCCCTCTAATTCAATACCGATAGAATAATCATTACAACGCTCTCTTTGTTCAAACGAAGAAATGCCTGCATGCCAAGCCTTGTCAGCAAAGGATACATACTGGCAAATACTACCGTCACGGCGGATAAGACAATGTGCTGAAACCTCAACGCCCTTTAAGTCATTGAAGCTAGCATGGGCATTACAATCTAATTGCCCAAGAAACAAATCATTAATGCAATTGCCACCAAACTGCCCTGCCGGTAAAGAAATATTGTGAATAACCAATAAACTGACTTCATCACCTAATGCGCGCGGAGAAAAGTGCGGAGAAGGTAAATGTTGTGCTTGCGCCAGCCAACCAGAAGAAATTGAAAGCATGGGTTTCTCATTTTTATTGTGATAGATGCAGCAGGACTACACCTAAGGTTACATTTTGTACTTTCTTGCTTACTTAAGAAAACATACAATACTACTAACCTTATCAAGAGCTGCTTAGTATGACTGAAGTTGACCCAACAAACAAAATGGCAAAAATATTTGTCTGGCTGGCTTGGATAATCGCGCTGGCATTATTAATGTTCTTTTTTCAAGATGTGCTTGATGAACAGTACAACCCTAATACCCAGCCAGAAATGCGCTTAACTGCAGGTGGTCAAGCAGAGGTGATTTTAGCGCAAAACAGGCAGGGTCATTATGTTGCTCGAGGCACAATAAATGATACACCAGTGACTTTTTTACTCGATACGGGTGCAACTCAAGTTTCTATTCCGGCTCATATCGCTGATAAATTGGGTTTAGTCGCGCAAGGTAATTATCGAGTGCAAACAGCCAATGGTAGTATTACCGTGTATAAAACTGAAATTACCCAATTGAGCTTAGGTAATATTTTCTTGTATAATGTCGCAGCTCACATAAATCCGGCAATGAAGTCCGATGAAATACTTTTAGGCATGAGTGCCCTAAAGCAGGTCGACTTTCAGCAAACGGGTAAACAATTAATTTTACGAGAACCCCTGTAACAGGAAGCAAACAATGCTTAATGCACAATTAGAAAAATTACAGCAAGATATTAGCAAAACCATTTCTTGGGCCCTTTCTGAAGATTTAGGCGCCGTTGGTGATGCCATGCCTCAAGCTAGCCATGATATTACCGCTATGCTCATTCCTGAGAATGAACAAGCTGTCGCTACTGTAATTACTCGTGAAGATTGTATCGTTTGTGGCGTTGCTTGGGTTAATGAAGTCTTCAAGCAACTTGATGCGTCATTAAATAGCACAGCTGAGCAAGCGACTAACTCTTTACCTACAAGAATTACCTGGTTTGTTAATGACGGTGAGGCCGTTGCTGCCAATAGCACTTTATTCGAATTAGAAGGCAATGCTCGTACTTTATTAACCGGCGAACGTGTAGCGTTAAATTTTTTGCAAACCTTATCAGGCACAGCGACCTTAACTAGCAAGTATGTAAAAGAACTTGCCGGTAGTAATACTAAGCTGCTTGATACTCGTAAAACGCTACCTGGTTTACGTAGTGCGCAAAAATACGCGGTACTTTGTGGTGGTGGCGTAAACCATAGAATTGGTTTATTCGATGCCTTTTTGATAAAGGAAAATCATATCGCCGCTTGTGGCGGTATTAGCCAAGCAGTTGCTACTGCTAAGAGTAATCACAGTGATAAAACCGTTGAAGTAGAGGTAGAGTCACTCGATGAGCTTGAGCAAGCACTGAATGCTGGCGCTGATATCATCATGTTAGATAACTTTACTCCAGCGATGATAGAGCAAGCCGTGACAGCAACACGCGGCAAAGCTAAGCTAGAAGTTTCTGGTAATATGACCATAGAAATTTTGCAAGAATACGCTAAAGCGGGTGTTGACTACATTTCAAGTGGCGCATTAACCAAACATGTTAATGCCATTGATTTATCAATGCGTTTTAAGTAACGCTCTGCTAATTTACAATAAAAAAGCGGTAAGTATTTTATGTTTACCGCTTTTTTATATTAACAATTTATCTTGGCTGCTTAAGCTTAAGTGCCCATCAGTCCCCAGACAATAGCAATAAGTCCTGTTACCAAGATCATCATGCTATA
>JALJPA010000047.1 GCA_022969215.1 Colwellia sp.
CGAAATTAAAAATCCACTTGGCGGCTTACGTGGTGCAGCACAGCTACTAAGTAAAGAACTAAATGAAGACCAGCAAGAATACACCAACATGATCATCGAGCAAGCAGATAGATTAACAAATTTAGATGATCGTTTACTGGGGCCAAATCAATTGCCGCAAATAGAGGCACACAATATTCACGGTATACTCGAAAAAGTATGTCAGCTGGTCAGTTATTCAAATGGACAAAAATTTCATTTATTGCGTGACTATGATCCTTCACTTCCCGCTGTTGAATGTGATCAAGAAAAGCTACAACAAGCAGTACTTAATATTGTTAATAATGCTATTCAAGCCATAGATGAAATACATGACATTACTTTAAAAACACGAATCGCCAGCAATAAGACCATTCATGGCAAACGCGTAAAACTAGCAGTGCAAATTAGTATTATTGATAACGGACCAGGTATTCCAAGTAAAATTCAAGATACCTTGTTTTATCCCATGGTATCTGGACGTTCGAATGGTACAGGTTTAGGTTTATCCATTGCACAAACCCTGATAAACCAACATCAAGGTAAATTATCCTGCCATAGCCGCCCTGGTCATACCGAATTTACAATTCTACTGCCATTAAAACAACAGCCTTTAAAGAAAGTACATTTATCAAAAGAGAACGAATTATGATCACAGAAGAAGTGTGGATAGTTGATGACGATAGCTCAATTAGATGGGTGTTAGAAAAAGCCTTTGCCAATGAAAATATCAGTTGTGCCGCCTTTGAAAGCGCTGAAAACTTATTAATTGCTTTAGATCATGGCCAGCCAGAAGTGATTATTTCTGATATTCGTATGCCGAATATTGATGGCATGGAGTTATTAAAAAAGATAAATAAACAGCATAATCATATTCCCGTAATTATTATGACTGCACATTCAGATTTAGACAGTGCCGTTAATGCCTATCAAGGTGGCGCCTTTGAATATTTGCCCAAGCCGTTTGATATCGATGAAGCGATCAGTCTTACCAAACGAGCGCTTACTCATGCTAGAGAACAAAATCCAAAAAATAAGCAAAAAAAAGATGTTCCTTTAGCGGTTGGTTTGATTGGTGAAGCGCCAGCTATGCAAGAAGTATTTCGTGCCATTGGCCGCTTATCACGTTCAAGTATTAGTGTATTGATTAATGGTGAGTCAGGCACAGGTAAAGAGTTAGTTGCACAAGCCCTACATTCCCATAGTCCAAGAGTAAATGCCCCCTTCATTCCATTAAATATGGCAGCCATTCCAAAAGATCTTATTGAATCAGAATTATTTGGCCATGAAAAAGGGGCTTTTACCGGTGCCAATGCTATGCGACAAGGACGATTTGAACAAGCCCATGGTGGTACGCTATTTTTAGATGAGATTGGCGATATGCCGCTAGATATTCAAACGCGCCTTTTACGAGTACTGTCTGACGGGCAGTTCTATCGAGTAGGTGGACATTCACCGGTCCAGGTTGATGTACGTATTATTGCAGCCACTCATCAACACCTTGAAGAGCGAGTAAAAAAAGGTGAATTTAGAGAAGACTTATTTCATCGACTCAATGTTATTAGAATTCACTTACCTAGCCTTAGGGAACGTAAAGAAGATATACCACAGCTTAGCCAACATTTTTTAACACAAGCGGCGAATGAATTGAGTGTTGAGGTTAAAACATTAAGTAAAAAAGCCAGTCACTTTCTAAATAACTGCCATTGGCCAGGCAATGTAAGGCAGTTAGAAAATATCTGTCGATTTTTAACGGTAATGGCAAGTGGTCAAGAAATTCTGATTGAAGATTTACCAAATGAATTAACCGAAAGTTCGACACCTTTAAAGCATGAGTCTAATGCGTGGCAGGAAGTGCTCAGCGCTTGGATGGATCAAGAACTAGCACAAGGTAAAGATGCCATTCTTGATTATGCTCAAATAGAATTTGAAAAAATCATGCTCGAGCGGGCGCTAATATTTACCCAAGGTCATAAACAAGATGCAGCGAAAAAACTGGGCTGGGGTAGAAATACTTTAACGAGAAAATTAAAAGAGTTTGAAAGCTAGTTTCTAAACCCACTAAGTTAATACTTGGTGGGGCATTACTTACAGCTATTAACTATTACAAGCTTCGTCATCACATTGCTTACAATTGTTACACAGTTTCATATTAATGAAATGAGCAGCAATAATGAGGCTAGCGCCACCAATAATAAAGTACGGCTCTAACTCCTGAGAGAAGTCATGTTTTATCCAATACAAGGCAACACCTAAATAAAGTAAATAGAACGGATAAAGGCGTTTGTGGTAGCGTTTAAAGCCAGAAAATAAGGCGATGGTACCTAGTGCCGCGGTCATCAGCAAGAAGACATGCTCCCACGCATGATCAGCTAGAAAGCTTAAACCTAGTAAGGGTAACAGTGGTAATAAAATAGGTAATAATATGCAATGTAATGCACATAAGGAAGTTGCTGTAATGCCTATTCTATCTAACATGATTATTCCGTGAGTCTAAATTAATTTATTTTCATTGGCCAGTTCAGGCCCTCAAAATGAGATAGTATCACAATTGATATAATATAACATTAGTAAATTAATCTTAAGGCTGCAAACTTAAAATATGCCGGTATGCTAAGTAAAATACAGTACAGAAAAGTAATGTTTCTTTAAGCGCTATTAACAACAAAATAATGTGTTAATTTACTTTTTAAGTGTTCAAAAAATTCATCATTACTTTTATCGCTAATCAAGTGAGCAAGCTCAGCCCCTAGTGGGGTGAATTTATAAAACTGCAGGCAAATATTACTTTTTATTGCCGTTAATTTTAACGGTAAGCCGTTATAGGAAAATTGTAGAACTTCTCCTTTATTAATTAAACTCGATTCACTTTCTTGCAAATATATCAGATGATTCTCTGATAAAGCTAATAAGTCTGCGTAATTCAAACCATAATGGCTTAAATTACAATATTGCTGTCGCTGCTTAGAAAAAAAATTGAACAAACCAGGTTGTTGATAAGCCCCCGTAATTAGCCGAATGCCTTTTTTATTAGGATCTTTTATCGATAAGGAGCAAGCTTTAGCTAATAGTTTCGCATCAAAAATGCTCATATCTCGAAAAACTTGTAAGGCCTTAAATGAAAATGCACCAGGTTTTGTCAGCTCTCCCGCTAAAATCTTAGCCCATAGGTCTTGCATGGTAGGATTACTTACCTCTTCACACAAGGCAATGTAGCGACTAAACCAATCCAGATCTGTTCTTTGCCCAATTTCAAAATCCGCGCAATAGGTTAACGTTTTCTGCATTATATTTTCAATATTTTTCTGCTTGCGTATTTGGCTTAACCTAGTTCGTTTAGCCGTTCTATCTTCAATGAGCATTTGTTTATCTTCAGGCAATAAAGCGCCATCTATGGCGAATTTTTTGGCAAGCTTCAAAAATTGCTGAGAAACACCTGCTTCAACTGAAGTTTGATGAGATTTGTTCGTTGTGACGATTACCGTATCATCGCCTGATTTTTGAAGATCTTTTTCCAGTACCACAACTTCTGATTTATCTTTACTCACTTTGCTAACTCCTTGTTGCAATATATTAAGATAAAGTAGGTATAATTCACTTAATGGTCAATACTTAGCGGCTTAAATCACTGAGCTACATGATAAAGTGCTATTAACCGGACAGCAATCAATTCAATTTATTATAACTTACCGAAATAAATCAAATAATTTTTTTGTAAACAGACTTTTAATATCCAGTTCAATAGTGTAAAAAAGTAGTATTAGGTTATAGTTAAACTAAATAAAATACATTTCAGTTTTAGCTGAGTATATAGGTAATAAATATGCTTAGTTATGAGGGCAGTATGCAAGCATCCGAAAATTCAAACGATGATTTTTTATTTATCGATGATAGTGATGAAGACGAGATTTTAGCGTTTGGCAGTGATGAAACTTGGCAGGTTTTAATTGTTGACGATGATCCCGAGATTCACTCTGTTACTCAATTAGCATTATCCGATTTAATTGTATTAGGCCGCCGCCTTGAGTATTTACATGCCTACTCAGGTAAGGATGCTTGTCAGCTTATTGAAGAGCATAGTGATATTGTACTGGTACTACTCGATGTAGTTATGGAAACGGATGATGCCGGCTTAAATGTAGTAAAATACATAAGAGAGACATTAGAACGAAAAGATATCCGCATTGTTTTACGTACCGGTCAACCCGGCTATGCTCCCGAAGAAAGTGTTATCAAAGAATATGATATTAATGACTATAAAACAAAAACAGAATTAACTCGCCGTAAACTTGTAACAACTGTTTTTGCTGCTATTCGTTCTTTTCAACAAATAGCTACCGTCAATGAGAATCGCCTAGGTCTAGAGAAAATAGTTTCTGGTGCCACAGAGCTATCGTCTCAGCATTCGATCTCTACTTATAGTCAAGGGGTTTTAGCACAATTAAGAGCTCTAATAGATGATGATATATCCGCCGTATTTTGCGCTAGAGGCCAGGGAATTATTGAGAATATTGATGATTTAAGTTTTTATGTTTTAGCACAAACCGGCTTTGATGATAGTTTAATTAATCAAAAACTCGACAAGCTTCAAAATGAGCAAGCGAGTAAACAAGTAAAAGCTTGTTTCTTACAACAAAAGCACCAATACCAAGATGAAAGTCTAAATCTATATGTTGCCAAAGGAGATTATCGAGCAGTTATCCATGTAACGCTCCCTAATCCACTTACTGAAATTCAAACTCAGCTACTTAATGTGTTTTTAACAGGGGTTGCTGTCGGTTATGAAAATGTCCACTTATTCCAAAAGCTCACTAATGCTGCTTATAAAGATTGGCTAACTAATTTACCAAACCGCCTAGAGTTTGTTCGTCTACTTGACCACTTTGCACAAAGCGATCAAGAGAACTATGTAGCGGCCTTAATTGACATTAATCATTTCAGCGATATCAATGATGCCTTAGGGCAAGATATTGGTAATAAACTACTTACCGCTGTTGGCCAACGCATGCAAAGTATTGATTGTGATTGTAAATTTGCCCGTGTTGGTGCTGATGTTTTTGGTATTATAGGTCCTGCTGATTGTTTAACCCCTGATAGCTTAATGGCTTTATTCCATCAACCTTTTGCAGCAGGAGATCAACATCTTCCCATCAATGCTTGTTTTGGTCTTTGTACCAAAGAGCATGCGCAAAGCAGTGGCGTGCAAGTTTTAAATCAAATTAATATCGCTTTAAATATTGCCAAAAAGAATCGCTTAGAGCATTTTGCTTATTATCACTCTGATATAGAAGATCAAATGCAGTGGCGATTAAATATGATCCGCCAACTACGTAATGATTTTGCCAACAACTGCTTAGAGCTTTGGTATCAGCCGCAACTTTCATTAAGTACAGGTAAAGTAATAGGTGCTGAAGCCTTGCTTCGATGGCGTACTGCGGATGGAAAATTTGTTTCCCCTGCTGTTTTTATTCCTTTAGCTGAATATTCAGGCTTAATTATTGAAATTGGTGACTGGGTTATTAGCCAAGCATGTAAACAATTAAAAATTCTAGAGAAAGATTTCGCCGACATTAGTATTTCAGTCAATGTATCGATACCTCAATTTAGACAAGATAATTTCGTTGATAATATTATTAACACCATTACTGAACATAAAATTAAGCCAAGTAAACTTGAGTTAGAAATTACTGAAAATATTTTAATGGACGAACCACAAATCATTATTGATGCCTTAACTAAGTTAAAAGCCCAAGGGATAAGCATAGCCTTAGATGATTTTGGTACTGGATTCTCTTCATTAAGTTATTTGCAAAAACTTCCTCTTGATCGACTCAAAGTTGATCGCGCCTTTGTTACCGATATTAATAAAGAGGGTCAGTCCGTTATTGCTGAAACAATTATCAATCTGGGTAAGAAGATGAAACTTAAAGTTATTGCCGAAGGTATTGAAGAAATTGAGCAACAAGAACGCTTAATTGAACTTGGCTGTGATGAAGTACAGGGGTTCTATTATGCTAGACCAATGCCAGCAAGTGATTTCATCAATTTTCTTCAACAACATAATTAAAACATTAGATAAGACTAAATTTATCGCTAGTTACTAAGAGCGAGAGCATTCGATTAAGATACCCAGCCATATTCGCTGGGTATTTTTTTATATGCTTACTATACTTATTAATAGTAAACAAACACCCAATTAAAACACTCGTTTAAATTTATTGCATTTAGCTTTTTTTCAAGGCACACTCAGTCAGCTATTATTAGTTATCTAATTTCTTTAGCGTGATAAGATCGCTAAAAAGACTAGATTAATCATTCAAATATCAACACCACTTTTAGGTGAAGGAGACGAAGCATGATATATCAAGGCAACAGCCTTTCTGCCCAATTACTCGAAGACGGCATTGTCGAATTTAAGTTCGATGCTCAAGGATCAGTAAACAAATTTGATCAAGCAACTTTTGAAGAATATATCGCTGTAGTTGCCGCAATTAATAACTGCAGTGACGCTAAAGGCGTTATGGTTACCTCAGGTAAATCAACATTCATCGTTGGTGCAGATATCACTGAATTTTTAACTTCATTTAGTCAGCCTGAAGATTCCTTAGCCTCGTGGGCAAAAAAGGCATCTGATGTTTTCGATTCATTTGAAGATATCCAATTACCCACTATAGCTGCTATTAACGGCATCGCATTAGGCGGTGGTTGTGAAATGTCTTTGGCATGTGATTACCGTGTTGCCGATACTAATGCTAGCATTGGCTTACCAGAAGTTAAGCTAGGCCTTATGCCTGGTTTTGGTGGTACTGTACGTCTTCCTCGACTTATCGGTTTTGATAATGCCGCAACGTGGATGTCAACTGGTAAAGCATTTAAACCGGCAGCGGCACTTGCACAAGGCGTTCTTGACGCAGTTGTTGAGCCTGAAAATTTACGCAGTGCAGCTATTAGCATGCTTAAATTGGCAATTAATGGCAAGCTAGATTGGCGCGCTAAACGTCAGCCTAAATTAGAGCCATTAAACTTATCTCCGACAGAATTAATTATGTCATCGACAACATGCAAAGGCATGATTGCTGCAAAAGCTGGCAAACATTACCCCGCACCAATGGTGATGATAAATACATTGATTGCTAGTGCTAACTTAGATCGCACTGGTGCAATGGCTGCTGAGAATGCAGGTTTTGCAAAATTAGCCAAAACTGATGCGGCAACTGCACAAATTGGTTTGTTTATGGCCGACCAAGTCATTAAAGGCAAAGCTAAAAAAGCAGGTAAACTTGCCACTAAAACTGTCAAGAAGGCCGCTGTATTAGGTGCAGGTATTATGGGTGGTGGTATTGCCTATCAATCAGCCTATAAAGGCACGCCTATCATTATGAAAGATATTAATGACCAAGCACTTGATTTAGGTTTAACAACCGCTACGAACATATTAGCTAAACAAGTTGAACGTGGTCGTATGAATGCTACAAAAATGGCTGGTGTATTAAATAACATCACGCCAAGCTTAAGTTACGACAGTGTTAAAGATGTAGATATTGTTGTTGAAGCCGTTGTTGAAAACCCTAAAGTAAAAGGTATGGTTTTAGCCGAGGTTGAAGCCGTAATCAGTGACGATGCCATTCTTACTTCAAATACCTCTACTATATCAATTGACCTATTAGCACAGAGTCTAAAACGTCCGCAAAATTTCTGTGGCATGCACTTTTTTAATCCCGTAAATAAAATGCCATTAGTTGAAGTAATTCGCGGTAAAGATACCTCGGATGAAACGGTAGCTGCTGTTGTTGCTTATGCAGCTAAAATGGGTAAGTCACCAATTGTTGTCAATGATTGCCCTGGCTTTTATGTAAACCGTGTTTTATTCCCATACTTTGCTGGATTTAGTCAGTTAGTACTTGAAGGTGCTGACTTTAGCGCTATCGATAAAGTAATGGAAAAACAATTTGGCTGGCCAATGGGCCCTGCTTACTTGCTTGATGTGGTAGGTGTTGATACTGCTGATCACTGTACTGGTGTTATGTCTGCTGGTTTCCCTACGCGCATGAAGAAAATTGCCAATGACCCAGTTAGTACTTTGTATGCTAATGAGCGTTTTGGTCAGAAAAATGGCAAAGGCTTTTATGATCACATGAAAGATAAACGTGGTCGTCCAATGAAAGTAGCGGCTCCTGTTGCTTACGAATTACTTGGCCAAAACTGTGCGGATAAGAAAGATTTCAGCAGCGAAGAAATTATTGCTCGCATGATGATCCCTATGGTTAATGAAGTTATTCGTTGTTTAGAAGAAGGTGTAGTTGATACAGCAGCTGAAGCTGATATGGGCTTAATCTATGGTGTTGGTTTCCCACCGTTTAGAGGTGGTGCAATCCGTTATTTAGAAACACTTGGTCTAAATAACTTCATCGAAATGGCTGACAAATATGCTGATTTAGGTGAGATTTATCAAGTAACTGATGGCCTACGTAACATGGCAAAATCAGGTAAATCTTATTTCACTACTGATGTTAAATCAGCTTAAGCCGAGGAGAATAAAATGAACGAAGTCGTAATTGTAGACTGCATACGAACTCCAATGGGTCGCTCTAAGGCCGGAGTTTTTCGTAATGTACGTGCTGAAGCATTATCAGCACACCTAATGAAACAAATTTTAGTACGCAACCCTGCATTAAACCCAGAAGACATTGAAGATGTTATTTGGGGCTGTGTAAAACAAACTAAAGAACAAGGTTTTAATATTGCACGTAATGCATCATTACTTGCTGGTTTACCAAAATCGATTGCTGGCGTTACGGTTAACCGCTTATGTGGCTCTTCTATGGAAGCGTTGCACCAAGCGACTACCAGTATCATGTCTGGTCAAGGTGATGTATTTCTAATTGGCGGTGTAGAACACATGGGTCACGTACCTATGATGTATGACGTAGATTTTGATCCTGCACTAAATAAACATATTGCTTTAGCCTCAGGAAATATGGGCTTAACTGCTGAGTTATTGGGTAAACAGCACGGCATTACCCGTGAAATGCAAGATGCTTTTGGTGCACGTTCGCATCAAAAAGCCCATGAAGCACACTTGGCTGGTCGTTGGGACAATGAAATTGTTGCTACACAAGGTCATGATGCTACAGGTGCATTAACGTTAGTTGAGCATGATGAAGTAATTCGTCCTGACACAACGGCTGAAAGCTTATCTGCATTGCGTCCAGTGTTTGACCCAGTGAATGGTACCGTTACTGCGGGAACGTCTTCTGCACTTTCTGACGGCGCTTCAGCAATGTTAATTATGTCTGCTAAGAAAGCAAAAGAACTAGGTTTAACCGCTCGCGTTAAAGTTCGTGGTATGGCCGTTGCTGGTTGCGATCCTGCGACTATGGGTTATGGCCCTGTTCCTGCAACGAATAAAGCGTTAAAACGTGCCGGTCTATCAATTGCAGATATTGAGTTATTTGAATTTAACGAAGCTTTTGCTGCCCAAGCTCTTTCTTGTGTAAGAGCATTAAAAGTTGAAGATAAAATGGACCAAATTAACTTAAATGGCGGCGCTATAGCACTTGGTCATCCTTTAGGTTGTTCGGGTACGCGTATATCAGGCACCTTGATTAACTTAATGGAAGGCGAAGATGTCAATCTTGGTTTAGCCACTATGTGTATCGGCCTAGGTCAAGGTATAGCAACAGTATTTGAACGCGTTTAACTTTAAATAGTTGAAATAGCAAAATAACTGAAATAAAAAAACCCAGCACTTGCTGGGTTTTTTATTGAAAGCATTTTTTCTTTTAAACAATAGCTAACTACTTAAGAAAAATTTCTTGCAACGGTGGAACAACTTGTTTTTTACGGCTTAATACACCGTCTAACCAAGCCTTACCATTTTGTGGTGCTACACCAAATGCTTGTTCAGCTAAGGTATCACTATCACTGGCAATTAGAAGCTCTGAGCCTTCTTTCATAATATCGGTTAGCAGTAAAAAGACACTATGACGTCCACCTTCAGCTTTAAGCATGGCTATATCAGCGTATAACTCATCTTTGATTTCATCAAAAACAGCTAAATCAATGACTTCAAGTTGGCCAATACCAACTTTATGACCATTCATATTAAAGTCTTTAAAATCACGTTTGACTAAAGTTCGAATAGGGGTTCCTGCAACAGCAGATTTAACTCTGAACATATCCATGCCAAGTTCTTTGAAGTCTTCGATGCCAGCAATCTCCGCTAATGCTTCGACACATTTTATATCTGCCGTCGTACATGTTGGTGATTTAAAAATAACAGTGTCACTTAAAATGGCACATAACATGGCTCCCGCTATATTTTTTGGGATCTCTACATTATGAAAGTCATACATCATCTTAATGATAGTATTAGTACAACCCACCGGACGCACCCAAATTTCAAGTGGTGAAGTCGTGGTCAAATCGCCAAGTTTGTGGTGATCTATGATGCCTAAGATTGTAGCTTTTTCTATATCATCTGGAGCGAGTTCAAGATCACTATGATCAACAATATATACTCCTTCGCCAGCATAACTAGTTTTTAGCTCTGGCTGCTCAAAGCCAAACTTATCTAAGATAAACAGTGTTTCCGGGGTAAGTTCACCTAAACGTGCAGGAACTGTTTCCTCACCTAAGCTAGTTTTTAAATATGATAATGCGATAGCTGAACAGATTGAATCTGAATCTGGTATCTTGTGACCTACAACGTAATTTGGCATAAAAGTGCTCTCCTTTAAATGAGCGACATTCTACCAAAGTAACCGCTACTTGTGTATGTTGTTCACGTCGTGTCTAGTGATATCTTATAACTAGCTAAATTCAACTGCAGCTTTGTTTACTTATTAAAATGAAATTATAATTACAGAGTGATAAACACTTATTCCTCTTAAATTTTCAAAAGACATTTTATTATGATTTCACATAAACTCTCAGTTACTCCGACGCTTGATTGGACATAAATATAGATTTATAAAGACCTATAGGTAAATCTGGAACACTATTGGAACCAAACGAAATAGAGAAAAACATTATGTGGCCCCAAATAAAATAGCAACTACACCGCTAATTTTGATGATTATTAATTCCTCGCTATCAGCTTCGTAATAGAGAGCACTATTTCTAATAAATTATCCATGTCATATTACAGGGAAGTTTCTATAATAAGCTCTTAGGCGATGTCAAATTGTCAAATATCTTTACACACCTTTTTTATTACTAGATAAATACCAAAAAATTCAACATCTTATACATTGGCACTATATGTGCTTTGTAATAATTAAGGATTAACTATTACAAATAATCGAGCAAGATGAAAAGATATATTGGATTATTACTTTGTTGCATCATGAGTACTGGCGTTAATGCGACCCTGTTAACTGGCGAAGTAGCAGATGATGCTTATGTGACATTTGGGGGTTATGACTTAGCGTGGGCATCTCCTTGTAGCGATGGCCTTCTAGAAGGTTCATGTGGTGCTATAGACCTAAGTGAGCAATCGGGATACGGTTGGAAAATAATGACGTCAGATTTGTTTACCTCACTGAATATCAGTGCGACAACATTTATCGTAGATTATACATCTTCGAATACACAATCTTTAAGTGGTAATAATTACGCTAAAGCATCAGGCTGGTTTTCAAATTCTCACTCACATATTGATATAGCTAACGGTTTATCTGGGAGTTGGGCTTTTGCAGATACCGTAGATAGTTGTTGTGATGAAACAATTACTTATCGTATCTCAAGTAGTGTCAGTGTTCCTGAACCATCGTCAATTGCATTACTTGGTCTTTGCTTGGTTGGACTTGGTTTATCAAGAAAAAAGAAAGCAGCATAGAGTAACTGTTTAGCTTTATGTGAAGCCTCGATATTCGTCGGGGCTTTTTTATACCTAACAAGCTGTGAAACTAAGACAGTTGTTTTTCAATGATCGACTGGACTTAAATAGCCCTTTATACTGAGCTTTGATAGTTTACGAAAAACCCTTGGACCCTATTATGCACAGGGAATTATAAAGATGGTTCAAAATAATACTCCCAATTCATATCTTATTTATGAAAAATTTCAACGCCATGAATTGAAGCTGTCTATACTTTAGACACTTCATTTCTAATGGTGCTGAACATGAAATTAAGTCAAAGTGGTTCGCTGACTATAATTACTTTTCTATGTCTGTTATTCATTCCTATCAGCTTTGCCTCTAATACTTCCGATTCCAAATACCCACTTAGGCATATATTTACAAATTTGGAATTTGTTTCGTCTGAAGAGCTTTATAACAATAACCACAAAAAATTAATAATAGATGTAAGGTCAAAATTTGAATTTGAAATACTGCATATTAAAGATGCTATCAATATACCCATTTCAGATATGAGCTTTATTCCCTATTTAACGAGTATTACTGATAAAGATTTTCGGCCTATTATATTTTATTGTAATGGTGTCGACTGCCTCAAATCATATCATGCGGCAATAAAAGCTCGAACTTATGGCTTCTTAAACGTTAAGGTTTATGATGGTGGTGTACATGATTGGGCTAGAACATACCCTAAACATTCAGTTTTACTTGGCGAGTTAATGACATCAAGGGACGAACTGATCTCTGATAGTTTATTCTTTAAACATAACTTATCTCCCCGTAATTTTATGAAAGAAATTGGAATAAAGGCATGGATACTAGATATCAGAGATCCTTTTCAGCGCGACATAAAAATTCTAGAAAATATCACTTATGCTCATTCAATCGACAAATTAAATAGCCTTTTAAATCGTGCAAAAAATGAAAAAGTAAAATTACTGATTTATGATGCTGTAGGCCGTCAAGTTAGGTGGGTTCAATATTTATTGGAAAAAGAAGGTTTTTATAATTATTATTTTCTAGAGGGTGGAGTCAAAAATTTTGTTCATGAAAGAGATCTAAAGATAATTGAAGAATAATTCATTATGATATTTATTCTGAAGACTAGCTATTGTACTCATGCTCGATTGGACTGAAATATAGATTTATAAAGACTTATTGGTATCTGATAGATAAGGATAATAGCGGTCACACTCATTTATTAAAGTAATAAAACTTTACCTGTGGTGGAATCATAGATAAAACCAAACTCAACTTTTCTTGTTAGCTTGTATGAGCAAGTATTATTACCTTCATAGTTACTAATAAATTCTTTAGAGTCATCAATCGCTGCTTTGTTGGCACCGTCTTCTATTAGCGCTTCCCATAAAGATAAGCAATCATCGTCATTATCTGTCGATATTACTACATCACTACCAGGATAACTTTGAGCAGGAAAACCTTCTGGGTTAATGTCTATTTGTCCAGATACATCAGTCCCATATAGTTGAATATTATCGCGTTGACTAAATGCAGCTGGTGACCCCAAAGCGCGCCATTTCATGTTGGCAAGTTGTACACCTGACCTTAAAGCACCTGCATTGGCTTCAATTTTTGCCTCTAAAGCATCATCAGTTAAATTTATATATTTTGGTGCAGCTGTCACTGCCAATATACCCAGTATGACAATAACAACTACTAGTTCAATTAAGGTGAAGCCTTTATTCTTAATCATTTATCACTCAGTTATTGTTGATCATGTTGCATATTTTTATTTATGATCATTAAAGGTATATGTATCTTCTATTTTAGAAATATACCATTTTACTTAGTTTGGGCCTCAATGACACGACATAAAATACAACAACCAAAAAATCCAGTCTTATGCTAGATTGGACGTAATCCTTAACTTTCATTAGCCTTTAGCCACTTATGGAACCCTATTGGAACCATTACAAATAACTGAATATAAAAAGGGTTCCAAATAAAACCACAATTACATAGTTAAGCCTGTATTCCTCGCTGAAAACTTCTTATAGAGATCACTTAGATACGAAAACTAACTTTTCACTAATTAGTTTAAACGAATCTAATACTACCTCACCATACAACTGTTTATTTATACAGCCAGCACTACTTCTGCTTATTTTCGTAAAATAAGGCATAAACTTTGATCTTAAACATCGACCAACTTATTGTTTTTTTTAACTCATTGATTTAATGTTTTTTATAGGTTATTTTTATTTTACAAAAAATGAAAGAGGTAAAAACCCGTGTTTAAACATGACATTTTTCCTTCTAATAATCTGTTAAGCAACTTGGAGAATCCATGCCAGTATACAATCAATTTATTGACCAAATAATCGCAGGAACTTCAGAAGACCTCCATGGCGAAAAATACACAAAAGAATTTTTTGAAGAATTAATTGAATCGACTCCTGACAGAATGCCTCTGAATCAGCACCACAATATGAGCAAAGACGTTTTGGGGTATTTGGAAAACTTTCGGCTAGTTCCAAATGAAGATGAATGGAATGTAATTGCTGATATATATGTAACGGCAGAAACTGTTGACGATTCATTTAAAGGATTTAGTTTCTCAACAACAAAGCCCATGGCTGGAAATTTAGAGCGACCTGTTCATAATATTTTCCTACCTTATCCGCACTATAATGACCTAGGCTTTATTAATGAGTTAATAAATACAGACTCTGAACTAATGGTTGGGAAATGGATAAAAAAAGGGTTTACAGGGCTTGAAATAGGCCTGATTGCAACAGGTATCGCAATTATTGTCGCCCCTGAATGGGACATACAATATAGAAAACATGTTAGACCAGCTCTAATCAAGCTGTTTTCGTTTTTGCCAAAATTGAAAGAAAAAAAAATCCCTGTCGATTTGGTTCAGCAAGTTGAACATGGTTCTAACACCGTTCAATTATATTTTACTCCAGATCGTTCAAGTCCAGAGTCTGAAGCAGAATCTTTCAATGAAAAATATTTTATAAAAGCATATGAAACTGCAATTAAGTATCTAGTGGCGGACCCTAAAAGCAACTCTGTGGGGGCTCAGAGACTTAAATTGTATTTTGATAATAATACTAAATCTTATAAAGTATTTCATATTCAGTACCTTGATGGGCTAGATGAAAGTGTTGCCTAACAACACGCCCTGAGGTGGACAACAAGTTTAAATTAGCTTTTTATTGCAAATTTTAACCGTTGGTTTTTGCTCCTTCGTCGCATATTTTAACCAACTATTATTTGCCTATTAGTGAGGCGTTATGCCTCTGTTAAGTTTCAGTAGATAATTCAAGGATTGAAAATGATTAGATTAGAGAAAGTTGCAATAGCAGGTTTTAAAGGTATTTCAGATAGAATTGAAATCCCCGCCAAAAATTTTAATGTTATTGTTGGTAAAAATGATGCTGGTAAATCAACGATACTTAAAGCGTTAGATTTATTTCTTAACAACAGGCTGTACATTCCTGAAAATTTAAATAATCGAACCCCTCAATTTACGGAGGTAGAATTATTTTTTTCAACAAATGATACTCAAATAATAATAGATGAAAATGTTCAAACTACGTTCGAACAGGAAGAGCTTACTAACTCAGATGGTTTGCTTCATATCACAAAAAGGTGGGATGGGGAAAAAACAGGTAAAATAACGCCTGAGTATTTTGTAACTAGGAAATCTTATAAGGATTTAGATTTCTTTTCATTGACAGAGGCTAAGCTTATAAAGCTCTGTCGTGATAACAGCCTTGAAGCCGAACCCGGCTTAATGACAAATCCTGAGACAGGTGAAGATCATAATAACGCGGAGAAACGTCAAAGACTTAAGTCTATCTATATTGATAGAGGATTTGAATTTGAATATATCCAAGAAAAACTGCCTACGTCAGGGCAAAATAGGCTTAAAAAAACAGAACAAGCTATTAAAAAATGCCTCCCTCAATTTGAATACTTTCTCGCGGACTCCCCACTATCAGAAAGTGATAGTGCCATTCAAAAATATTTTAAAGACATAGCATTTAAAGTGATTCAAGATCAGGTTGATACTAATGTCTTAGAGCAAACAGTAATATCCCAACTACAGAATGTCTTATCTGGAATTACAGATAAAATAAACTCTGTAGTTCCAGAGAATGAACAAGTAAAGGCAAAAATCGATTTTGACTGGAGTAAATTAATTTCTACAGGGTTTGAAAGTGATGGTGCAGAAGGTGCTGTACCCCTATCAGCAAGAGGGGATGGATTTAGACGAATAACAATGATGTCCTATTTTGAATACCTAGCTGAAGAAAAAAATGAAGACCATCAGAATATCGTTTTTGCTTTTGAAGAACCCGAAACCTTTTTACATCCTTCCGCACAAGAAAACTTATTTGAAAAGTTAAGTGAAATATCTAACGCTGGCTACCAAGTTTTTCTAACGACACACTCGCCAGTTTTGGTATCTAAAACACAACGGAACGACCTTCATCACATATTTAGAGAGCAAGGAAACTACCAGATTAATTCAAACGTAACAAACTATAAGGAAATTGCTGATGATCTAGGAGTCACAGTTGATAACCAGTTTGTTTCTATGTTTGATAATGCAAAGTGTTTGCTTTTAGTTGAAGGCGTTGATGATTGTAAAGCGTTTGCACATGTTTCTAAGCTTTATCATGAAAATGGAATTACGAGTGACCAATTTGAAAATTTAGGCGTAGTTCCAATCCCAGTAGGTGGTTGTGGGAGTATTAAACATTGGGTATCCCTAGATCTTCTTACAACTTTAAATAAGCCGTTTTACATATACTTGGATTCTGACAAGGAATCTGAACAGGAAACTTCACCAAATGTAGAAAAGCTGATTGAATACGGTTTTGTCGAGGGACAAAACTTCTCGGTTACGCGCAAGCGAGAAATCGAAAACTATATGCACCCTCAAGCCTTAGAGAGGTTAGCACCAGGTTGTGGTATTTCATTTACTGATTGGTGTGACGTCAAAGGAAAGTCAAAAGAGAATGATATGCGGGTTGCTTTAGGCGGCAAAAAGATAGCTAATAAGCACTTTGAATCTTTAAATATTGATGAATTATTATCAACTTTTAATCCAACTGGTAATGATGACGAGTTTGTAAGTCTATACAATAAGCTAGAGAGTTTAGTAAGCGAGGCCTAGCAAGTCGTTTAAAAGGACAAAAAACAGTTGTTTTTGCTTCCTCGTCGCTAATTTTAACCAACTATTTTTTGCCTCTTAATGAGGCCTTAGGGCTCAATATAATATTATGGATAATTACGAAATAGAAAGAAAAGTTAAAGAATATTTTCTCAATGCATGTAGTAGACTAGATAGGATTAGGTATGCGCAAGAAAGTGCATATGTTGATGCACTTATTGGACGATTAGATGGAGAATTAGATTTTGGTGATGGCAATGGTTCTATAATATTTACACCCACAATTGTTGCAGATAGGGGACCTGGGTGCGCTGAAAACTTGTATGGTGCAGATTTTGCAATTGTTTTTAAAAGTGCAAACGTAGAAGAACCTATTCACAAAGCCATTTTATCACAAGCGAAAAATGGGACTGTGGATAAAATGCCAAAAGGAGAAGTAATTAGACTTAGTGAACAATGTGAGAAGATGGCTCGGTTTACGAATTCTTATATCGTATTAGAAGCACCTAGTGATGACGGTGCAATGCCAACTGTAAGAATAGGTACTCCAAGCTCTAAATCTTGGGGAAAAATTAGAATGGGACTTGATGATTATTTTTTAGAGTTAGTCTTGTCTTGTAGGCATGGAGATAAGCGACAAGGTTTTGTGAATGCAGTGGCTAGTAGTAAATTGTCTGGACTTACTATTGATGTGGATGGCATTGAATATACACCAACCCCTAAGCCTAGAAAAAAAATAGATAACAATCGCGGAAATACGCCGTAACAAGAACTTCAAACGGAAATTTACCGTTGGCTGTTTTTCGTTCCTCAAACATTATAGCCAACTATAATTTTCCGCTTAACTAAGCGTTATGTGAATAGTGTCATAAAAATCTATTTGTAAACTTGATTATTAGTATGTAATCCCGATAGCTTTATCACCGATTTTTTTAAGGAGTATGTTATGAGTAAAACAACCAGTAATCTTATCCGTCTAGTAAAGGCTGGAGGTAATTTAACAATTAATGTGAAAGGAAAAACAACAGATAACATAATACGTATTGCTCAAGAGGCGGTACTGCAGGAGTCTAAAATATCTTTCACTGGGTTAAATGGAAAAACTACCGAGAACCTCATTCGTATTATAAAAGCGGGTGGTGCTTTTGTGCATATAGATCTCTAATTTATAGATTCCGTGTTTGATTACTTAATTTCACATAACAAGGTAATCAGACGGAACTAAAAACAGCGGGCTGTTCGCTTCGCTCCATTTTAGCCTGTTATTTGTGCGTTACATTCTTTGCCCTGACCAAACTACTCGCCCAATAATTTCTATATCTGTTCCGTCTAGGTTTTCTTTATTGATTTCCCAAGGTTCGTAGATATTATTGTCTGATTTCACTTTGATAATCCCTTTAGGCAACATTTGTAAGCGTTTAACAAGTAAGTTTTGTTCGTACCGCATTACATAAATCCCATCACATAGCCCATTAAAGTGTTTGTTCACCATTATCATGGCACCATTCTTTAATGTCGGGTACATACTGTCACCGTCGACTAACATCAAAAATACATCATTTGGATTTACACCAATTTCTTTATTTAGCCACTCTGGTTCAAAGCTAATTAAGTTAGCCTGCTCTTCTACTTCTACCAATGTCCCTTTTCCTGCTGAAGCTGAAATAGCATAAAAAGGTAAATTAATTTGTGAGCTCGTCTTTTTTTTTGAGACGTTTTGAGCTGAGTTATCTGCTTTTCTAAATGCGCTATCAGGTATTTTATTTCGACCTCTCCAAGTCCTTATTGTACTAGGAGAAACGCTGAGAGCTTTAGATAACTCGCTTATTTTACTTGTATTAGTTGTTTTAAATAACACTTCTAATTGTTTATCAAAATCTTCCATTTCATTTTCCACTTAAAATAACGTTGCAAAACGTCCCTTTATATTCTAATATCATTTCGAGACGCTTTGGGACGCACTCTATTTCGTCTAATCGCTTTGAATTGCTTTAACCGTAAATGATTACATAGGTGATATATGAATACAAATTTCGCACTTCTAGCTCGCTTTGAATCTCCAGTAATAGAACTGAAAGACGTTTGCCAGGAGTTCTTCGGTATTACCGTAAAAACGGCTAAGCAAAAAATCAAAGGCCAAGATTTCCCTGTACCTACTTTTAGCCTCATTAAGTCAGAACGATCACCTGTATTTATAAAAGTAGAAGATTTGGCGAACTATATCGACCAACAATACAAAATTGCCTCGAATGAGTGGCAACAAGTACATACGGCTTAATGTCATGCGCATTGAAATTTACTACGAGAGCGACCCTATCATGGGCGTAAATGTCACTTACGACTTTAAAGAAAAGCGTCATTACGACTTTTTCAGCTCTCTGTATCTATTCAATGTATGGGCTTCATCAGAATTTTATAACGCTGAATTAGTTGAAATTACTAACAGCAATTATCCGCAGTTAGTGCAGCAGGGGAAAATCTAATGAAAGTTAGTAATAAAAAGGATGTTTATACCCAAACTGCTGAAGCGTTAATGGCTCATGAAAAATCGGATGCTATCAAAATAGATCACTTAGCTTTTGCTTTCCCAATTACTGCACTTCGCTACTGTCGTAAAGCGGGAGCAGCTAACTTACAAATGGACTTAGTCACCGGTTATAAGAAATCATTTTTCACTAACAAGGACGTTCCCCAAATAACGCGTATAAAGCGCCATGGTATTTATCCAAAACCACCTGTTATCAAATCAAGCCAAGCTTTCGGCATTGACGAATATGAAGCCCATAAAGATAAAGTCGCTGTGTTAATGACAGACTTTTACGAAAGAACATTAAAAGTTTGGGTAAATACCGTATTAGGTTTTGAAATGTCACCTATGCGTGGTCGTGGTTTACATGGCTATAAAGACTCAATGACCTTACGCGCTAATGGCGTAGAAGTTGGCTTCATTGGTTTAGGTGGTCAACGCGACACCATATATTTTCAAATTTCAGGTACGGGCTGTAAATCATTGTTTAGCCATATAACACCATTCGTTATGCACCATTGGCTATCAAAGGTATTTACCGTCACTAAGTTAAGCCGTGTCGATTTAGCTTTTGATGATTTTGACGAAAACTTTGATTGTGACTATGCCGAAAAAGCTTACAAGGATGGTTGGTTTAGAACCTCCAATAGAGGGCAGTCTCCAACAATTAACCCAAATAACAAATACACCTACGATAGCAACTTGAACAAAGTATTCACGCAAGAAATGGTTTGTGTCGGCTCTCGTACCTCGCTTATTTACTGGCGCATCTACGACAAGAAATTAGAGCAAGGTATCAAGCAAGATAACTTCTCCTGGTATCGCTCTGAGGCTGAATTAAAAAAATGGTCTGTTGATTGTTTACTTAACTTAGCCGCTACGTTTGCTGGCCTATGCCCTTTCGCTGCCTCTGTTGATTTAGACAAAGGCATTAAAACTAGGTCAATGAGTAAAGTAAAAGAGGTTTGTCTCGATGTAGCTGCTCGCGTTCGTCACGTTCGCCGCTCTGCTGGTAAAGCCTTGGGCGATATCTTAGAAGTATTTCAAGGTGATATTGAACACACAATGGGTTTAATTTTACCCGAAGAAACAGGCGGTAAACTCGGAATACCACCTACCTATCAACAATTAATCAACCAAGTTATAGAGGTTTAACATGTCGAACAAAATCATTTTATGTGGTCTGCAAATTACTAGTTTTCCTGAAAGCAAAAACCCTGATGCTGAATCAGCGTTATTACTAATGCTTTATCCATTGGAAAACGTAAACGCACCAAAATTCAAACGTAAAGCGGTAGGCCAATCAACTGAAACGCCCTTTGGTAAACAGTCGTTAAGCATTAACGCCAAATACGCCCATTTACTTATCGATACTGGCGCCTTTGTTTCAAACAAAGAGTATGACCTTGTCGTTGGTTTCAACACGGACACTTTTGAAAATGAGATTTCAAAAATAACTCCTGTTGACCCTGCAGTTAAAAAGCATTTTGACGAATGCTTGAGTGCTAAATAATTATGTCAGTTTGCGCGGTTAATGATGGCTCAGGCTACTTAAAAATTGTCGCGGAAACTGACTGTACAGAATTTGTTTTATTGAATCAGATTGAATTTCAAAATTTACAGTCTGGTTCGTTACAACAAATGCAGGAGACTTTGAATCTGCTTTTTGCTTTTGATACTCAGACTTTTGCAATCGTTGAATTAGCGCTAATCATGGCTTTTTTAACATCACATTTCGGTGGACGTGTTGTCCGCTGGTTAGGTAAATAACAATAAGGTAAACATCATGAACAAACTTACTACTTTTTTAAAATCTCGCAAAACTAATGCTGTCGCTGCTGTAACTGCTTTGACTGGCTCTGCTGGTTTTGCTCAAGCTGCCGATTATACAACTCAAATTGCTGGCGCTGTAACTGAAGGCAGTACTAACGTTACCGCTGTTATCGCTGGTGTTATTGGTGTTGCAATTCTTGGTTTTGGTGTTGGTAAAATGCTTGGTTGGTTCGGTCGTTAATTACGATGGTCACTAGTATATTACTCGCTTGTTGCCTTTATTACTGCTGTATCGAGGGTTTTACAAGCGGAATCAGGGCTTCTTAGGAAGTCCTTTTTTTTCTCTAATATTTGAGTGTTTTTATGTTCCGTTTCTTGGCTCTTTTATTTTTATTGATTTTTAGTTTTAAAAGCTATGCTGTTTATGAATTATCTTTCAATCACATTTGGGGGAATTGGAGTGGGCAATGCCCCGCTGGTAAGCACTCTTTTAATACGTGTTTCCCTAATAAAACACCGCTTACTCTAGATAATGGTGAAACTTATTACGTATGTAACTCAAATGGTGGTCGCGTTTCCATTGCAAATAATCCTTATAAGAATGGTTGCACTAGTTATATATATCTTTCGGAAGCAGGTACGGCTGGTTGTGCTGATATTGCAGAATTAACCTCATATGCTAATTATTCTTGTAGTTCTACTAGTCAGACAGTTTTTTCAATGGATGAATCAGCAATACCACAATGTATTTTTGAGTGTGGCGATGTTTTATCACCCAGTGAAGAGTGTGAAAATACGGTTACTCAACAATGCGCTTCTAATGGTGGTTTTGGCTCTTCTAATTTTCTTGATGATGGCGCTGGCTCAACGTCCTGCTCTGGGGTTTGTGGGGATGGCTCTATTGCTGGTGCTGAGCCTGAACCGGAACCCGATTGCTCTGTTGCTCCCTTTTGTGATGTTCCCGATCCCGATGGTAATAGTGATTTAGATTTTGGCTCGGGTGGCTCTGGCTCTGATGTACTCCCACCGAGTTCTAGCTCGGGTGATGTAGAACACGATATTGATTATGAGCCTGATGGCTCCACCGCTGATTCATCAACAGGAATGAGTACCTTACAAGGTGATAAATTAATTAATGAAGTGGTTAAAAGTCGCAATGATAACACCACAAATTTAGTTTCTACTACTCAATCAACCAATGAAACTATCGTTGAAAAATCTGATGATATTCAAAATACCATTGCTAATTCAGCTAATGGCATTATTGATGCTATTCACGGTATTGATACTAATGCACCTTTTAATGATGGCAATATTGTTGGTGCTATTAACAGTTTAGGTGACAAGATTGACGGTTTAGGTGACAACTTAACCGACCCATTATATGACGCTACTCCAACGACTAGCTTTACCTATCAAAGCCTTTTTGATACGGCCAGTATTGATTCATGGGTTTATAAAACAAACATTCTAAAAGTTGATATTAATTTAGAGATGCAAGTTTTTGAAACTGCTTTAAAAGACACAATGTCATTTTCAACAAATGCCAATGGCTATGCACCTAACAATTTAGATTTGGGGCAATGGGGAGCGCATGATATTTCGCTTTCTAGGTTTGCGGATTTCTTTGGTGGGGTCGGCAATATAATATTTTTCTTAGCCTCGTTAACTGCTTTATCGATTGTTTTAGGAGGAATTAAATTGTGATTATTTCAAGAATTTTATTTTTATTGTTTATGTTTTCTTTTCCGAGCTTTGCCTTTGCGGCTGGTGAAGGTGGTATGAGCTTTTTCTCTGGTGTCATGGATTTTTTTGCTGGAATTTGGGATTTTATTTGGGTAACAATTCCGGCAACTGTTAATCAATTTTTTGTCTGGCTTTTTACTTACATGCTTTATTTAAAGTTTTATTTTCTTAAAGCCTCTTTGGAATTTGCTCACGCTGTAGCGCTTGGTTTTTTGGATATGGTAAATATATCCGCTGTTGTTAATAGTGCTATTGATTCCCTACCTAGTGACTTAAAACAAGTGGCTTTAGATATTCGTTTTTTTGATGGTTTAACAATAATTGTTGAAGCGGCCATTACTCGATTTGTTTATCAGAGTACCCAATAATGACTCTTTTTAGGTTTTTCTATTTATCTGCTCGTTTGTCATTTTTGATTGTTTTATCGTTTGTCATTTTATTTTATATGCAAAGGGGTTAACCAATGGCTACTAAAGTTTTTCATGGTGCGCCTGGCTCTTATAAATCATCAACAGCCATGTGGTTTGAGATTGTTCCTGCGCTCCGCTCTGGTCGTGTCGTTGTCACCAACCTACAAGGTATTAAGAATTTAGAAGATATTCAGCGTGAGTTGAAAGAAGTTTTCCCGAGTACAGCTAGATTGTTACGCATAAGTATTGGCAATGATATTGGCATGTCTTTGATGCGTAATTTCTTTCACTGGCTGCCTATTGGCGCTTTGATTTTTCTTGATGAAATACAGGATATTTACCCTAATGATAAATCGTTTAAAGCTTCTGATTATGACTATAACGGTGAAGGGGTTTTTGATGAAAGTTTACCCGCTGAATTTAGCGAGATTTATCATACTGAACAAAGAAAAATAAAATCGAATGTTAATATTGAAGATTACCAAGATGATATTGGCGAGTCCCTTTTTGATGAACGTGACTATTTAAGATACCCGCGAACATTGCGCGAATGCTTTATGCGGCATAGGCATTACAACTGGGATATTTTAATTGCTACGCCTGATATTAAGGAAATCGCCTCCTTTGTTCGTTCTGTTTGTGAGGTTGCCTATCATCACGCTTCTAAGGATGCGATTCCCATTCCTTATTACAAGCGTAGACCTAGAATTTTAGAACACTCCCCCAAAACTAACGGCATATCAACTGGCAAAAATGACATTGTTTCTTTTAAAAAGGTACCTTTAGATGTATTCAAACTTTATAAATCCACAGCAACGGGAAAATCTACTAAGTCGGGCGCTGGTCAGTCGCCTATTACTCCTAGTCTTATTGTTGGCTTCGCCTTTGTGGCTGCCTATTTGGTGTATATGGTTTTCTTTTTCTTCGATAGTGAAAGCAGTGAGACTGTTAAACCGTTGGCGAATAATTTACCTAATGCGATACCACAAAGTCCGAAAGGCAAAGCGCTTTCTAATCAAAGTAATAGTTTATCCGGTAAGGTTACTAAGAAAGATATTAGCGCGGTTAATTCTTTTAGTTTTCGTGATGCTAGCGTTTCGGTTGTTACTGCGCCTAATAATTTTGTAGCGCTGCCGTTCGGAGCAAGCAAGATGTATGTGAATGCGGTCAATACTGTTTACTTTAATAAATTTAAGATTCATCGTGATTATGTTTTTACGGTTTATATTGGCGGTGAAGTTTTGAATGTTGGCTCTGAATCGCTTCTAGCAATGGGCTATAAAATATTCTTTAAGTCTGATTGCCTGTTAGAGCTAAGAAGTAATAAACACAGTAATTATATTTATTGTGAGCCGACTAGGCCAAGTGAAGCTATTGAAGAAAAAACAGAGTCTAGTGCTGTGCAGATGAAGTTAATTTGAAATGCGTAGCATGGAGTAATACGTTTTAGTACCAAACTTGTTTAACCTGGCTAAACCGGCAAGCTGATTTTGGTACTAATTCATTCCCTTGGAACAGTTGCCAGGAGAAGTTTTTGGTACTTATTGGTTAAAACACTTAACGCTTACTGTAATAGTTTTGTATTTTTAATTTAATGTCTCGAATGTGGCTTGAGTTCAATCGGTGGATACAACAGACCAAACTCCAGAAACAATGGTTAATTCCCATATGCTTTCTGGTAACACTCCTGACAAAGTACGATATATATCGTAAGTGATATCTCACACTTTTGTGAGATATCACTTACATAAAGTTCAGTGGCATACAGAGCATACGTCACTAAATGGTTGATATTTATTTGTTTTGCATTTCTTTGTTTATTTTATCTTTGTTCCTTAAACTTCATTGTTATATGTTTTCCATCCATACGGTCAACTTTTTTTGAATTATGGTTTATAATTTAACCATGAAGTAAATAAGGAGTACGACCGCATGGATGCCCAAGAATTTGAACGCTTAAATTATTTGTCTGAAAAATCAATCAATGACAATGTATCGCTTCGAGAAATGAATGAGTTTAAACAACTACACGACAAGTGGACTACGTCGGAAGAATTTAATTTGTTTGTACCATTTAATTAACACGGATAACCCCTTTCATTCTGACAGTTATTAAACCTCTTAAAGTTGAGGTTATCTAATCATTTAGTTCTAACTGTTAGCATCGTTCCAGCCAAAAAAATTACATTTTAATGCTACGGCTTTATTAGTGGCAAAAGTGACGGTTAGTATTGTCTCGTTATGGAGCACAAAGCATTTTAGATTTTAACTCTAATTTAGACTGCTTTGTGCGCTTAGTTGACGGTAGCTGGCTCATTTTCTTAAGGTCAAGTGAGCGACTAAAAGCGGCCACATATATCTAAAGATGTGGCCAGTAATACTGTGCCACTACAATATTACATCGATTAATTAAGGTAGTTTCGATAATGTTTTTGTTTATCGATTTTCTGAATATGATCCCATAACCTTTCAGATAATATTTTGTTTTTATTGTAAAAAGAAATATTTAGAATAAGGTAGCCATAGTGATTTCGTACAGGTGTTTTATTCATAGTAATATATACAGGGAAGTTTTCAAAAGTACAGTCACTTATTGATGTAGCTACACGATTAAAAAAGAGTAACTTGTGTGCTTGGTCAAGCGAATCAGTTATATAAATAATGAAGCCCATATTTTTTAGCTTTTTTGCTATTTTGTAACCACGTGGAACAGCAACAGTAAGAGGAGATTTAAGTTTTAGTTTTTCCCCATCCCACATGATTTTTTCTGATTTGTGATGCAATAGACAGGTAGTTACATTTGCAAAGGCCCTTGTATGGTCTATTTTATTTTCGATTTTTGGATAAACTCCATATTTTTCTCGTTCGGATGAATAACTACCTATCACAGCTGAAACATTACCCGATGCCAAATCTTTCAAACAGCGTACCCAGGGCTTTCGAATAAATTCAATATTGATTCTGCTCTCCTTAATATCTAATTCACGAAGTATATCTACAACAACTCCAGGGTTCTCGGGAGGAACAACGGTTGAGTTTCCCATAAAATGAGGAATGAACTCTTTATTTTCATAGCAAAATATTAATTCGACTGGATTGTTGGCGGCTACAGTTGAATTGCATGCAAACGCAATATTAAATGCCAAAATCATAAATTTAGCACGAGAAAGAACTTTTTTTAATAAGCTGATTAGAGCAGAAAAATTAGTGAAGACTAAGAGCATAAGGTCAGTATAGGTTACTCTTTAAAATATTTTTATATCTCGCAAAGTGCCTTAGTTTTTTCACTCTAATTTAGACCGCTTGGTGCGCATTCCGGACGTTAGCCTTTATTTTTTTTCCTTATATTTTCTAATGAA
>JALJPA010000048.1 GCA_022969215.1 Colwellia sp.
TGGCAACGTCGTTGCAAAAGAACAACAAGAAACTAAGCGATTTAACTTTCTTGTTAGCAAAGTAAATCAACAGCAGCTTAGCGAACAATTTATTATCCGGCTAAGTTGGCAGAAAGCGAGTTTAGCTGTCGCTCAAGGGCAAAGGCTATACCTTAACGTTAAGCTCAAGCCTGCGCACGGTTTAGCCAATATAGGCACATTTAATTACTTAAGCTGGCTCAAGTCACATAATATTGTTGCCACCGGCTATGTAATTAACCCAAGAAAAAAGCCTAAGAAAAACTTAAGTAGTTTAGTTAAGGGGGAGAGTTTAGCTAAAGTAAACAGTTTAAACAGCACAAAGAAAGTATTGACTGAACGTAAGAAAAACCGACTTATTATAGAAACGAGCACTATCAGGCAACAACTCTTTGCGCAATACCAAAAGCTAGCACCCAAACATACACTAAGCCCTATTTTATTTGCACTAGCTTTTGGTGAGCGCAGCTTACTTAATCCTACTCACTGGCAAGTATTACAAGCGACGGGGACCAGCCACTTAATTGCCATTTCTGGTTTACATGTTGGCTTACTCGCCGGTAGTGCGTTTTTTATGGCGATGTTATTTTTTAAATATTTACCATTAACAAATCCGCGCTGGCAAGGGCTAAATATTCGTTATTTTGCTATTGCCATAAGTGTGTTGTTAGCGACTATCTATGCCTATTTAGCGGGTTTTTCATTACCAACACAGCGCGCTTTGGTGATGTTAAACCTGTACTGGTTCAGTCGTTTAACAGGGGTAAAATTCTCATCTAAACGTCTAGTTTTACTAACGATCTTTGCCTTGTTGATGATCAGTCCCTTTAGCTTATTAACGGCGAGTTTTTGGTTATCATTTTATGCTGTGGCTATTATCTTTGTCTCGCTGTGGCGGTTTAGGTCATGGTTAGCGAAGGGGTCATCACTTTGGCGGTTTTTCAAAGGGCTTTTCATTATTCAAGTCGCCCTTACTGTTATGCTAATGCCTATTAGTGCATTCTTTTTTCAGCAGATATCCTTGGTGAGTTTACTGGCAAATATTATTGCCGTACCTTGGATGAGTGCTATCAGCATACCTAGTGCATTGTTATCAGTCTTACTGATGCCCTTAAATGAGCTGGTAGCACAATGGTTTATGATGATATCGCTACAATCGTTAAGCTGGCTTTGGTTTTATCTAGAACTGCTTAGCAAGCAAAATCATGCCATTATTTCTTTATCGTTGATGCAACAAATGCTTATCTTAATCATTGGTTTCGTTATTTTTGTAATGTTTTACCTAGGACCCTTTTATTGGTCTAGGCGAGTTAAGCTGGGCGTTTTCATCCTACTTATTTCTGTGCCTATTTTAGGTTTTTTAGGTTTAGTCCTGAAAGAGCCGTATGATCAAAATAGTGATATTGCCTCTAAAGTGGAGTATAACTTTACTCCATGGCAAGTGGTGTTTTTTGATGTCGGTCAGGGGTTATCAGTGTTAGTGAAACGTAATAAACATGCCATTTTGTATGATACTGGCGCGGCTTACCCCAGTGGTTTTACTCTTAGTGAGGCGGTGATACTGCCATATTTGCAATATTCAGCTATCGAGCAGCTTGATAAGGTGATATTAAGTCATAGTGATAACGACCATGCTGGCGGTATAAAAAGTCTGCTAGATAATATAATCATTAATGAAATTATCAGTAATGATGCAAGCATCTTTAAGCCAACAAATACAATGAGTATTAAATCGACTCTCACTAATCTGGCTAGAAGTAATACATCACTGACAACTTGCTTGCCAGAGCGCAGCTTTACTTGGCAAGGTTTACGTTTTGAAATTTTATGGCCTTTAGCACAAAACTCCGCTGAGGATAGCGTTAGGAGAGGAAAGGAAATAAATAGCGGTAAGCAAAAAAATGATGATTCATGCGTCATTTTAATCAGTGACTCTCAGGAAAATAAACTCTTGTTGACTGGAGATATTTCATCGAAAGTGGAGCAGAAATTACTTAAGCTTTATCCTCTGCTGAGTGTTGATATCTTACAAGTACCGCACCATGGCTCTAAAACGTCATCGAGTAAGACATTTATTCAACAGTTATCCCCAGAAATAGCCTTAGTCAGTGCCGGTTATTTAAACCGTTGGTATATGCCAGTATCAGCGGTTAGACAGCGTTATCATGAGGAAAAAATTCAATTACTTAATAGTGCTGAGCTAGGGCAAATCATTATTACCTTTGATGAAAGTGGCATAAGCAAGCAAACTTATGTGCAAGACTTACGACCTTTTTGGTTTAGCCATTAGTCTATTTAAACCCACCGCCGAGGCGCTTGAGCAACATCACTACACCGTTGCAGCTATTTGTAAGGGAATAACCATGACAAAATAACTCGGCCTTGTATTGAAATTGCTCAAGCACCCTGAAACCTGTATCTTGAATGGTAATGGGTATAAATAAATGCCTCCGCTTATCGTTTTTGTTGGTTGTCTGGCCAATTCACGGTAAAATGCTATTTCGTCACTGTAAGTATCGACAATGTAAGCATGATAAAAGTATCAATTTTTCTTTTCGGCAATTAATTAACGTACTCGAGTAATCATAACTAATGGCTTCATCTGTAAAAAAAAGCGCCTTAACTTCTTCTCCTGCATCAAGCAATACAACGAGCTGGCAAAACTTTAAACGTCTGGTCAGTTACGCTAAACCTTACAAGCTTGGCTTTGTCGCCGCCATCATTGGTATGCTAGGTTATGCCTCTATTGATGTCTATTTTTTATCAAAATTACAGCCTCTCGTTGATGAAGGTCTCGCTGGCGCTAATGCAGATTTTATGAAGTGGGCACCACTTTTTATTATTAGTGCTTTTATTATTCGTGGTATAGCCCATTTTGTTGCCAACTATTGTTTAGCTTGGGTTGGGAATAATGTCGTTGCTGATTTAAGACAAAAACTTTTTGAACATATTATGACCATGCCGGTGGCTTTTCATGATCAACAATCAACTGGCGCACTTATTTCAAAAATAACCTTTGATACCGAGCAAGTATTAAACTCTGTCAGTAAGTCCATTTTAGTTATGGTGCAGCAAAGCGCTTTCGTAATTGGTTTATTAGGTTTAATGTTCTATATGAGCTGGCAATTATCATTAATATTTTTATTGATAACGCCAGTTATAGCGATAATTGTTAGTGTGGTATCAAAACGTTTTCGTAAAGTCAGTAAAAGTATTCAAGGCGCTATGGGGGAGGTTACTACAGCGGCAGAGCAAACCTTTAATGGCCACAAAGTGGTGTTAACGTTTGGTGGTCAGCAACGTGAGTTTGCCCGTTTTGCCAAAATCAACAAGCATAATCGTCAGCAACGAATGAAAATGCAGGCAACAAAATCTGCCAGTGTGCCTATTATTCAAGTGATTGCTTCTTTTGCCTTAGCCTTTGTCTTTTATGCCATCACCTCAGATTCTTTAAGCGATAACATATCGCCTGGTACTTTTGTCAGTGTTATCACCTATATGACTATGTTGCTTAGACCATTAAAAATGCTGACGACAGTAAACAGCGAATTTCAACAAGGCATGGCGGCTTGTGTCAGTATCTTTGCGATACTCGATCATGAAACAGAAAAAGATACCGGTGAAAAAAATATTGAAAGAGCTTCAGGCACTTTATCATTTAATCATGTTAATTTTTCTTACCATGCCAATGGCCAAAGCGATAAGGGGCAGGAGCTCAAACTCGCCTTAAACGACCTGACCTTTGACTTAGCCCCGGGTGAAACTTTAGCCTTAGTTGGCCGCTCTGGTAGCGGAAAGTCAACAGCTAGCTCATTATTATTGCGTTTCTATGACGCCACCAGTGGCGAAATATTAATTGATGATACCAATATTGAACAGTTTAAGTTAAAGGACTTACGAAAGCAGTTTTCTTATGTATCTCAACAAGTTGTCTTATTTAATGATACCTTGGCCAATAATATAGCTTACGGTAAACCTGAGGCAAGTGCAGCGGAAATTATTGCTGCCGCCAAAAGTGCTCATGTGATGGAGTTTGCTGAAGATATGGAGCATGGTATTGATACTAATATTGGTGAAAATGGCGCTTTACTTTCTGGTGGTCAAAGGCAACGAGTAGCCATTGCTCGGGCCCTGTTGTGCGACGCACCCTTTTTAATTTTAGATGAGGCCACCAGTGCGCTAGATACCGAGTCTGAACGTCATATTCAAGACGCATTACAAACCTTACAGAAAAACCGCACCTCAATAGTTATTGCCCATCGGTTATCGACTATTGAAAATGCCGATAAAATTATTGTTATGGAGCAAGGCAAAATTGTTGAACAAGGTAACCATCAAAGCTTGTTAGAGAAACAAGGTGCCTATGCAAAATTACATAGCTTTCAGTTTGAGTAAGGAAAGCTTGTTATGCGCTTAATTGAAAAAGTGTGGTTTAACAGCCATGTAGCCAAATGGTTATTGGTACCTTTATTTCTGCCTTTATCGGCAGTTTTTTGGCTATTAAGTCGCTTACGGCGCTTCAATTTTAAAATCGGCTTATCTAAGGCCATAACATTATCTAAGCCTGTTATTGTTGTCGGTAATATTGGTGTCGGCGGTAATGGTAAAACCCCTGTAGTCATTTACTTGGTCGAACTCATTCGCTCTTTGGGATTAACCCCTGGTGTAATTTCTCGTGGTTATGGCGGGCGGGCACCACAATACCCTTATCTAGTGACTGAAGATTCAACACCAATAGAAGCCGGGGATGAGCCGGTACTAATCCAGCAACGTTGTCAGGTACCAGTTGCCGTTGGTAGCGATCGTATTGCCAGTGCTGAGCTACTCATTGCTCAAGGTTGTGACATTATTATTAGTGATGACGGTTTGCAGCATTATCGTTTAGCGCGAGATGTCGAGTTGATTATTGTTGACGGCAAGCGTTTATTTGGTAATGGCCTATTATTACCTGCTGGGCCATTACGAGAAGGGCAGTGGCGCTTAGCAACAAGCGACTTGGTCATTTATAATGGCGAAGTTAAGAATAGTGCTAAGAATTTCTCTCCATCTATACAAATGATTCTGGCGGCAACAGAGCTTTGTCATCTTAAAACCGGTGAACGCATTAGTCTGGTTGATTTTATTGACACTAACGCTTGTGTTAACGCTATTGCCGGTATTGGCGCGCCGCAACGCTTTTTTGATACCTTAAAGAAACATAACTTTGTTATAGAAAATCAGCAAAGCTTTGTTGACCATCACCGTTTTACCCTTGCTGATTTTAATGTATTTGATGATAATATACCGTTATTAATGACCGAAAAAGATGCGGTTAAATGCCGTGGCTTTTGTAAACCCAATTGGTGGTACCTACCTGTTGATGCAACATTTTCTCAAACAGAGCAGCAAGTATTACTAGATAAAATTAAAGCCGCAATTTCCCGTGGCGTTCATAAATAAATAGAGAAACTATTATGGCTTTTGATACAAAATTAATGGAAATCCTTGCCTGTCCAGTATGTAAAGGTAAGTTAGATTATGATAAAGCAGCAAAAGAGCTCATTTGTCATTTTGATCGACTTGCTTACCGCATTGATAAAGATATTCCAGTACTACTTGAAGGCGAAGCTCGCGAAATTCAGTCAAACCAAGCTACCGAACAGGATGGTTAATTATGTCAGCTAGCCATATAAACGCAGCAACTACTGACTTTATCGTTGTTATTCCAGCCAGATACCAATCTTCGCGTTTACCTGGCAAGGTATTAGCTGATATTCATGGTAAGCCTATGATCCAATGGGTTGTTGAAAAGGCTCAGTTAAGCGGCGCGCGTAAAGTCATTATTGCTACAGACAATGATGAAGTTGCTGCTGTTGTTAAAGGCTTTGGTGGTGAAGTGTGTAAAACACGCGCCGATCATCAATCGGGTACTGAGCGCCTTGCTGAAGTTATGCAGCAATATCAATTTAGTGATGATCAAATTATCGTTAATGTGCAAGGAGATGAACCTTTTATTCCGCCAGAAAATATTGCCCAAGTAGCTAATAATTTAGCAAACCAACAACAAAATCGTCATGTCGCTCGTATGTCGACTTTAGCGATTAATATTAACTCTGTAGATGAAGCTTTTAACCCTAATGCAGTTAAAGTTATACTGGATAAAGATGGCTATGCTTTGTATTTTTCACGGGCAACTATCCCTTATGATAGAGAACGTTTTTTAACGGCTAATGCCTGCACCGAGGAAAATATTCATGCCATAGGTGACTTTTACTTAAGGCATGTCGGTATTTATGCTTATCGTGCCGGTTTTATTAAAGACTATGTCAATTGGCCAACCAGTGAGTTGGAGCAAGTTGAAGCTCTTGAGCAGTTAAGAGTTTTATATCAAGGAGAAAAGATTCACGTCGCGGTAGCCAATAGTCATGTCCCTGTTGAAGGCGTAGATACCCCAGAAGATTTAGCCAAAGCAAGGGCATACGCAGCTAGCTTAGTCTAAGTTAAATTAATCTAATTAGACCATGTCATTCGATGTGGTCACTTCGTTTTGCGAAATGACTTAATGCCTCTAACCTCATAATATATTTGTTTTTATCTTAAAGTTCATATAGTTTGTTTGGTTCATACAAAACCAAATAAAAATAAAAACAAGGATGCACAATGTCGAATATAACCCTACCTAGCCTTCCTCAACATGATTCTCTTGAGGGAAATGAGCAACGAAAATTTCAGCTTTCTGTAGCAAAGACTAAATATAACTATATGACTTCATACCTTGAAGGGGTACCACTTTCAGCTGATGTTCCTAAGGGGGAAGAGTTTTCACTTAAATATACAGAAGGTGTGTTGCAGGTAGTTATGCGACTAACAGAAAACTTTAAAACCAATGTTCTGCAGCTACTTGAAAAGGAAATAATTGGTGATGTTGATAGCGATGTATTTAAAAAAATAAAAGCAAGTTATGCGAAATTAGATAAAGAGATGAGTGTTTTTCATCCTGAGCAAGATAGTGAGAACTTGAAAAGTTTTATGCATAGCCTGAGTAAATTGCCTGATGCCGTAGAAGGTGCGCTGAATATACCTAAAGACTTGATTACCATGGTTAAGGGTATAAAGGAGGTTATGGAGCAAGTTAAGGTTGATGGGCCCACCGCATTGTTAAAATCAACCTTATATGAATTATTAAACAATAGTGGTAAACGCGACCACCTTGAAGCTCAAGCTATTGATGATTTTCACAAGCTTTATCAAGGGTTTGAAACTCCCCCGTTAACGGTTTCAATTAAAAATAAACCTTGGATGGACAGTGAAAAAGAACCATACTTGCAAGACTGGTTTTTTGGTTATTTACAAACAGCAGGCTTTAATACCACTAATTTAGTCGCGGTACGTGCTGAAAATGAGCCGACAAAGAGTTCCATGCAAATATCGGCATTACTTGAAAAAATGCCCCTTACTGACGGTATATTACAGTCAGTTTTAGCTGATAGCGGTATTACTTTGCAGACAGCGGTAGCCGAAAAACGACTGTACGTTTGTGACTATACTATGATGACTGGCAAACAAAGTAATATTTTACACGGTAAACAGCGCTACGTAGCAGCACCTATTGCTGTTTTCTATTGGAGCAATATCAGTGCCGAAGGTTACCCAGAAACTGATGGGTATATGCGTCCCATCGCTATTCAATTAGACCAAGAACATGACGCCATTAACACACCAATATTTACCCCTAATGATGCTAGTGATGTCAATGACATAAACGGCCTAAAATGGCAGGTCGCCAAACAAATCGTTAATATTTGTAGTGCTGTCCAACATGAAAATGTTGCTCATCTTGGCGCATGTCATTTGATTATGGATACCATCATTATTGCGGCCAACAGGGAATTATCAGAGCAGCATCCTTTACTCACGTTATTGAAACCACACTTTCGTTTCACCCTTAATATTAATAACGATGCCTTGCATAGTTTGATTATTCCGGGTGGCGTGACCGCTTGTAATGTTGGTATAACACCGGAATCCTCTTTTGAAATGATTGCAGAGGCAAGAGAAGCATGGCTATGGGATGGGCAAAGTCCAGAGCAGTTATTTAAAGACCGTGGTGTTGATGAAAATAGTTTACCTGGTTTTGAGTTTCGTGATGATACCCTGCTGCTATGGAAAGCGATTAATAAATTTGTCCGTGAATATTTGGCGGTATATTATAAAAATGATGATAGCGTTGTTGCTGATGATAGCTAGTTACAAGGTTTTATATCTGCTTTGGTTTCTCCAAAACTAGCAGGTTTTAAAGGCTTGGATGGTTTAACTGCGACAGGTAATAGTAAACAACCCTATAAAATTGATAGTTTTGATTATTTAGTCGAGGTTATTTCACATATTATTTATATTGCTGGACCGCAACATGCAGCAGTAAACTATGCTCAATATCCATTGATGTCTTTTGCGCCAAGTGTTACTGGTTGTCTATATCAAGCGCCTCCAGGGAAAGATACAACTCTGAATACCGCTGATGATGTATTAGCTTGGTGTCCGCCGCTTGATATTGCTTTATATACATTAACTTTTGAATATTTGTTAAGTGGTGTTCAATATGATGTGTTTGGCAAATATAATGAAGATCCCCGTATTGCCTATTTTAAAGATGAAAACGTTGCCGAGGCAGTGGCTGATTTTCAGTGCGAATTGGCAAGTATTGAAATAGAAATCCACAAGCGTAATAAGATACGGGCAATGCCTTATACTTTCCAATTACCCTCAATGATGCCAAATAGTACTAGTATCTAGTACCAGTAGTAGTTGTTGTTTTATTCACTAGCGGCTAGCGATTACTTTAGAAGTAGTCGCTGCTTAAATTAGCTTAAACGAGCATTGAAGGCACTGAAGAATAAGTATATTGATCACGACCATTTTCTTTTGATTGGTACAAGGCTGAATCGGCTTGTTTTATTAAGGTAGTGGCATCTATCTTAGGTAATACATTTATCGTTGCGATACCAATACTAATGGTGACATGCTCGGCCGTTTCTGAAAATTGATGAGGAATGGCTAAATCTCTAATTTTCTGCATACAACGTTGGGCAAGACTTTCAACCACATTGTTATCTGAGGTTGTCATTAAAATAACAAACTCTTCACCACCATAACGCGCAACAAAATCATTCTTACGCCCGACAACTTCAGTTAACGCTTGAGCAATTAACTTTATACAGGCATCACCTTCCGGGTGGCCGAAATTATCGTTATAGGCTTTAAAGTGATCTATATCTATCATCATTAAAGATAACGAGCCAAACTCTCGAGAAGCACGACTCCATTCTCGGTCTAAAGTACTATCAAACTCACGGCGATTAAAAATACCGGTAAGACCATCTTTAATTGCTAACATTTGCAGTTCTTCAGTACGCTGAGCTACTTTATTTTCTAGCGTTTCATAATGTCTGGCATTAATTAAGGAAACAGCGGCTTGGGCAGAAATAAGCTCAACGGTATCTTTATGTTTTTTAGTAAAAGCGCATTCTATTAAGTTGTTTTCCAAATAAACGATAGCGATTAATCGACCTTGACCGCTAATAGGTAAACACAGTACCGACTTGGGATTATTTATCCGTAAGTAACTATTATTAATAAAACGTGGGTCTTCACCAGGGTTATTTATAATCAGGGTTTTCATGGTTTTTTGCGTATAGCGAATGATGGTATCAGGTAATAAAGGTTGCTGCGCGCCATCAACATCATCAAGGTTAATATTATATAATTGACAATCAATACCCCCAAATGAATCATTGATAGAACCGACGATTTCTAACTTCAACTGTTCATCGTCGTTAATAATAATTGCACCAGTCTGTGCACCGGCATTTTCCATCAGTACATTCATCATCTTTTTTAATAAAGAATTGACATAAATTTCTTCAGATAAAAGCTGATTGGCTTTTAGCAGAGAATGTAAATCAAGCGAGCGGGTTTGCTCAACGAGTGTACTTTGTATTGAGTGCTGTAAACTGCTACCTGAACCAAAACTCGCATTTATTAAATTGAAACGTTGCTGAGGCCATTGTTCTTCTAGCAGCGAACACTTTGCTGTAGCTCCCCAACGAGCATAAAGGTAATAGGCATCTTTAATACAATGTGCAGCGATTCTGTGTTGTCCTAAACCGGACCAGTATTTTGCATAACGCTCGTTAATAAGCGCTTCACAATGAATGAAATTGGCTATCTCAACAGCATCAAGTGCTTTGCTGTAAAGCTCTGTTGCTAAACTATCTTGGCCTTTTACTCTGGCTATTTCCGCGGCGATTAGCAGATATTTGTGTTGATAGTTTTTGTTACTATCAATTGCCCATGTTTGAAATTTGTCACAAATTTCTTGAGCTTTGGCTAGGTTTTCTTTGCTTAGCTTATCTTGATAATCATCTGTCGCACCACCTTTAGCATTATCTTTAAAGATGCCTGTAGAAATAGCTTCGGCACTGTTGTTATCTAGTAAAATTAACGCTTGATAAAACAAGCTCTCTGTCATGAGTGGCGTATCGGGTAAATACATGCAAACAATATCAATATTTTTAAGACATTGTGTTTGTAAGGCTTCGTCATTCATTAAGTAAGAAAAACGAAGAGTTGCACAAGTATAAAAGGCCATGTCCATCGAAGGGGTATGAAAGTTATCCTTAAAATATTGATTTATATTGAACGAATCGGTGTTTAATGAATTTGCTGTCAGGGTCTTTTCTTGTAAGGCTAATAACGACTGGTAAGCACCTAATAAGACGAAGTTTACTGTGGCTGATTGTTGCTTTTTATTTAAAAAGGCTAAACCTTGCTCTATATCAGTCTGTAAATCTTGTAGTTTTTCACCTTTAATAAACTTATTACAAGCCTTAAATAAAACGCAATAACCAGCAAAAAGAAGGTTGGTGCCTTCTTCGCCCCAAGTAATAACTTGTTCTTGAAAAACATAGGTATTTTCAATCGGTTCACACCAATGTTGATAGCTTGAAGCAAAATATTGATAAATGGTTGCTCGGTGATATTTACTTTCCCAAAGATCAGAAACACTTTTTGCAAGTTTACTCATTTCATAACAGACGATAGGCTTTTTACCCATCATAGACATCGCCGTAGCATAAGCTGCATACCCAATAGAGCTAAGTTCACATTGCCCATGGTCTAAGGTCAGTTGCACCATATTACAAGCATTAGTGGCGAAGGAACGAGCACAGCCAGATAAGTAAAAAGCGGTGGATAAAGCATTGTGTATTTCCATACGCAATAAACAATGCTTATCTGTCATTCTTGTCGCCGTTAAAATTTGCTCATCGGTAGATTGATGACGTAATTTTTGGGTGCTGGTAAACGTCGCTAATAATTGTTGTTCGGCTTCTACTTCGTTTAATGGAAAATCAACCTTCAAAATGGCCAAGCCACCCATTAATACAGCAATTGTATCTGAAAAACAGCCTCTCGATTGAAGTTGATATGCTTGTACCAATATAAGGGCTATTTTTTCTTTATATGTTGGTGCGCTATTTACACTATTACGGTATAACGTACTAGCCGTCTCGATGTTTCCTGCTAAAAATTCGGTTTCAATTAAATTTTTGTGTATAGCTAACGTTTGCTCAGGGTTTTCTTGCCATGCATCAGCGCCTAAATGCACTTTCGCAATACGTAGATAACTGCTCGCTGTACCATAAGTTGCCGCATCTTTACTTTTTAAGCCAGCTCTTAAATTTAAGCTAACTATCTTTTTTACATCATCCTTGTCATCGATGATATTTATGGCACCATTGAGTACTCGCAGTAAAGTGAAAAGGTTAGCTTCTAATTCTTCTTCAGTAATGTTATCTAGCCAATGTTTACCTATATGTAATAATAATTCTTCGCGACCTTCTTCTGGCGTAAGTTGGTAAGCGGCTTGTTGAACTTTATCGTGTAAAAAGCAATAGTGAGATTTATTTAGGCTATGTACATCATCTATAAATTGATAATGCTCATCTTGTGGCAATATAAAACCTGACTGGAGTAATGGCCATAATATTTTTGCCGTGGTAATCGGATCGTATTTGCACGCAGAGGACAATTGCCTCAGGCTAAAATTATGGCCAAGGTGTGAGGCTATAGAGGCAAGTACCTGTGTTTCACTATTAAGCTGTTTAAACTTCTTAATCATTAAATCAACAACATTATCTGTCATCGAGTGTTTTTTTATGGTTTCTATACACCACTGCCAAATGCCATCTTTATGGTTATAACTAATAGAGTCATCTTGATAAATTGACAATAATAATTGATTGAGGAAAAAGGGGTTGCCCTGTGTTTTTTTGAAACATATCTCAGCCAAGGTTGATACATGGTCAAAGTCGCACTGCAGGGTATTACACAATAATTGCTGAACGTGTTGTAGTTTTAGTGGGGATAGATGTATTTTCGTTAAGGCGTTTGCTTGCTCTATTTTTTGTAAGGCAATAGTCAGGGGATGTGCTTCATCCACTTCGTTATCACGGTAGGCACCAATGACATATAAGCCATTTTTATTCCTTTCGTTTACCTGTTGTTGTAATAAAGTCAATGTCGGCATATCAACCCACTGTAAATCATCGAGAAATATAACCAGGGGTTGCTCTTTAGAGTACAGTACACTAACAAAATCGATAAAAACCATGTTTAAGCGCATTTCAGCTTCTGCTGGTGGTAATACCGTTAATGGTGGAGGTGTGCCAATAATTAAGGCTAAATCGGGTAATAACTCAGTAATAATGGCGGCATTATTACCAAGAGCGGCTTGTAGTTTAGTTCGCCATTGGTTGAGCTTTTCACAATTTTCACTTAACAAGTATTGTAATAACTGCTGCAGCGCTTCAATTATGACTAAAAAAGGTTGACCACGGTTGTATTGATCACATTTACCCATGATAAATAAACCATCGGTGGCGATGATATTTCTTTGTAACTCATGTACTAACGCGGACTTACCAACACCAGAATAACCGCTTACCATAGCCAACTCGGTATGTCCTGTACATGCACGTTGATAGGCAGCTAAAATAGTTGCCAGCTCATTTTCACGGCCATAGAGTTTATTAGAGACATTAAAATGCCGCGAAACATCTGCTGTTGCTAAAATGAAATTGTCTATTGAGTTGTTTTTCTGCCATTTATCTAGGCATGTATCTAAATCAGTTTGTAAACCATAAGCACTTTGGTAGCGATTCTCTGGAGACTTATCCATAAGTTTACTGATGATCGTGGAGATTACCGCTGGAATGCCATGTTTTACCTTACTTAAGGGCTCGGGTGTTCGAGCAATATGTGAATGTAATAAAGTCATCGCATTTTGCGAAGTAAAGGGTAAACGTTCGCTGAATAGTTCATACAAGGTGACACCTAACGAATAAAAGTCACTACGATAATCTACCTTTATATTGGTACGTCCGGTTTGCTCAGGTGAAATATACTCAAATTTTCCCCACAGGTCCTGATTAAATATTTTTATTTGTTTATGGCTAAGGCGAGTGGCTAAGGCAAAATCACACAATTTTAATTGCAGTGTCTTGGAGTCTATTAAAATATTACTCGGGTTAATATCTCTATGGATTAATTGACAATGATGAACTTCGGCTAAGGCCGATGTTAACTGGCTTGCTATATGTAAACGTTGCGTAAAAGTTAATGTCTTTTTTGCAATGAGATCACTTAGAGTTGTTGATGAAAAATCTTCTAATACTAAAATATGACAATTTTTATATTGCATTAAAGCATGTGCTTTAATCACCCATTTTGACTTGATAGAGCGCAAAATATTAAATTCATTTTTCCAGCGAGAGTCTAATTCTGCAGAAGGGTAATCAGTATTTTGATATTTAATAATAACGGTTGTAGCATCAAACTCGGCACTGTTAGGGATAACACGCGCGACGACTGTATCTTCGTAAGAATAGATAATTTTCTTTATTTCAAATTGGGATAAATTCATTAAGACTAATCACCTTTAAATATCGCTTTTACAGAGCTTATTTAGTCAATCCGATATATCCCTTACGAAATAATGCGAGCACTGTATTTTTATTGTTTTAGTGGATGATAACCCTGAGGAGTTATTCCGTAACATCACTGTAAACGATAGTTTCTCTACTATCAAATATACCTTTTAAAAATCAAAGTAATGAAAAGTGGTAAGGGCTTTTCTGAGGGGAATAAATGACAGGAATAGGAATGAAGAAGACCTGATTAGCTGCCTTGGCGCAGTATGTGACCATACGGGGTAACATGCTCCGCGGGATACTACTGGCCAAGCCATTATTTCGGTGTAGGTGGCAAGCCTATAGGATAGCGAAAAGGAGCAAGGCGAGTGATTAACTTAAAACCCTCTTTTCCTGAACTGTGTAGCTGATATCTTCCTCTGGCAGGTGATCTTTAGCGCTCTGTTAAAGCAAGTTCATCATAAGTTTTTTGTAAAAAGTTAGCGGTACAGTCTACTAAATTATGAATAGAGCTTGGTAGTTGCTCAATATCAATGGCATCAATTAAGTTCTTAACCTCTAAGCCCAGCTCTGTATCTCCCTCAATTTTTAAACGACGTTGAAAAAATAAAGTGTCAGGGTCTTGCTTACGACCGGCAATAAGTATCAAGTCATCCCCGTTAGCACTAAAACTGACATCTTCACAAATATTATCTTCGGTTGCAGCCATGATTAATTTATTTCTATCAAAGCTTAACCACAAGTTTAATTGCAAGTCGGAAATCGAAATCTTTAACCACTTATCTTGTAAAAACTCAAAATCGCCATCTTCAATAGCGTCACAAAAAATGGAGTGCAGCGCAGGTATCAGTAGCGATTTTTGTACGTGAAAAGGTAAGATTTGTAGACTTGGACGTAATATCCACGGCATGAACTTGATTAATTTTACCTTAAAGCTTGCCGGTAATTTTTGCTCAATCAGTGACAATGAGGAGGTAATACTTGTCGTTGTGGCTAATAACGTTGGTATTCTTAGCACGGTTAATTACTCTGATACTGCTTGATGAATGCAGAACATTCTAGCAAGGCTTTAAAAAAAATTAATATTGTAGATCAAGTTTTCTTTAATACACATCAATAAATAAGAATGATGAACAACATACACTGCTGACAAATATCAGGACTAAAAATTTTAGATTGGAGAGTGAATGTGGAGTTACTTTGTCCCGCGGGTAATTTACCAGCATTAAAAATAGCCATAGATAATGGCGCCGATGCGGTTTACATAGGTTTAAAAGATGACACTAATGCCCGGCATTTTGCCGGGCTTAATTTTAATGATGGCAAGTTGGCAAAAGCAGCAGACTACGTACATCAACGAGATAAAAAACTCCATGTTGCCATCAATACATTTGCTCATGCGGGCGGCGAACACCGTTGGAAAAAAGCCGTTGATAACGCAGTTGCCATAGGTACCGATGCATTAATTATTGCCGACTTAGGGGTGCTAGATTATGCGGCAACAAAATACCCTGATGTTGAACGTCATGTTTCAGTGCAAGCTTCAACCACCAACCTAGAAGCGATAAAGTTTTTTAAAAATAACTTTGATGTGTCTCGTGTCGTGCTACCACGAGTATTGTCTGTGCAACAAGTGCGTCAATTAGCCAAAAGCAGCCCCGTGCCTTTAGAAGTTTTTTCTTTTGGCAGTCTCTGTATTATGGCAGAAGGCCGGTGTTATTTATCTTCTTACATGACCGGAGAATCACCCAATACCGTCGGTGCTTGTTCACCTGCCAAATATGTGCGCTGGCAAGAAACAGATAAAGGCTTAGAATCTCGCTTAAATGGTGTGCTCATTGACCGTTATCAAGACGATGAAAATGCCGGTTACCCAACGCTTTGTAAAGGGCGCTTTGAAGTTGAACATAACGTTTATCATGCCTTAGAAGAGCCTACCAGTCTTAATACCTTAGAGCTTATCCCTGACTTAGTCGCCATGGGCATAGTGTCGGTAAAAATTGAAGGCAGACAACGTAGCCCTGCGTATGTTGAGCAAGTGGCTAAAACTTGGCGTATGGCGTTAGACCACTATCAGCAAGATCCAGATAACTTTGCCGTTGAAGGTGCATGGATGAATACCTTAGCAAATTTATCGGAAGGCTCACAAACCACTTTGGGTGCATATCACCGAAAGTGGCAATAAAATTGGCGATAGCAATAAAGGTATAAAAATTATGAAGTTTTCTTTAGGGCCAAGTTTATTCTTCTGGCCAAAAAATGAAGTGGCAGACTTCTATCAACAAGCGAAACAATCAAGCGCAGATATTATTTATTTGGGCGAAACCGTTTGCTCTAAAAGGCGAGAACTTAGAGCCAAAGACTGGCTCGGTTTAGCGCGAGAGGTAGCCCAAGACACCAATAAGCAAGTAGTTGTCTCTACCATGACTTTATTAGAGTCGCCTGCTGAAATACAAGTGCTGAAACGTTTATGTGCTAATGGCGAGTTTCTCATTGAAGCCAATGACTTAAGTGCTGTGCAAATAATGCATGAGCTAAAAATGCCTTTTGTCGCAGGGCCTGCAATTAATTGCTACAACTTATCAACCCTTAAAGTTTTACTCAAACAAGGCATGAACCGTTGGTTAATGCCGGTAGAGCTAAGTGGTGATTGGCTTAAAATTTTATTAAATCAGGCCAGTGATGCCGGTATCCGCCAGCAATTTGAGTGTGAAGTGTTTTCTTGGGGCTATTTACCACTCGCTTACTCGGCGCGCTGCTTTACCGCTCGCTCTGAAGATAAAGCAAAAGATGATTGTGAGTATTGTTGTATTAAATATCCACAAGGTCGCCGAATGAATAGTCGCGAAGGAGAACGTGTTTTTCTGCTTAATGGTATTCAAACTATGTCGGGTTACCAGTATAATCTCATCAATGAAATGCCAGCCCTTGATACAATGGGGGTTGATATTGCCCGAATTAGTGCTGATAGCACTCATGCCTTTAGCCAACTTGATGATTTTAGAGCGCAACTCGTTAAGCCTTTGAGAAAAGAACTCGATGTTATAAATGAGTGTAATGGCTTTTGGCATAAGATTGCCGGCATGTCCGTGGCTTAACTTTCAACACCAGCTAAGCAATAGCTAAAGTAACTTAATGAGAAGAATGAGAGCACTATGTATACCTTAAACTTGAAGCAAATGACCCAGCAAGAATTCCTTGATGAATACTGGCAAAAAAAACCAGTAGTACTTCGCCAAGGATTTAAAGACTTTGTCGATCCCATTGCTGCGGACGAATTGGCAGGTCTTGCTATGGAAGAACAAATAGAGTCTCGTTTGGTTCATAAAAAAGATGGCCAATGGCAAGCGGCATTTGGTCCATTTGAAAGCTATGAACATTTAGGCAGTGAAAACTGGTCACTGGTGATACAAGCACTTGATAACTACTCTGAAGAAGCGGCAGAAATTATTGAAGCATTTCGCTTTCTGCCGCACTGGCGCTTAGATGATCTAATGGCAAGCTTTGCTATGCCCGGAGGCAGTGTCGGTCCACACATGGATAACTATGATACTTTTATTTGCCAAGGCTCAGGTAAACGTCACTGGCGCGTTGGCGATAACGGTTCACATGTTGAGTTTGCTGCACACGAATCGTTATTACATGTCGAGCCCTTTGAGGCTATCATCGATGTAGAACTAGAGACCGGCGATATTTTATATATTCCGCCTGGTTTCCCTCATGAAGGCATATCCCTTGATACATCGATGAGCTTTTCGGTCGGTTTTCGTGCCAATTCAGCGGTAAGTGTACTTAGCGCTTTTGCCGATCATTTAATTGATAATGATAAAGGCTGCAAGTTATTAACCGATCCTAATAGACAGGTTGTTAGCCACAGTGGTGAAGTGACTAACGAGGATTACGCCAATATTAAAAGCCAAATTCAGACCTTACTTGATGATGAGGCGAGCTTTAAAACATTCACCGGCCAGTTTTTAACAGCGGCAAAACATGATCTTGATACTTTATTGCCAGATGAGCCGTTTGAGTTGACGGAAGTGAGTAATTTACTTAATAGCCATGCTATTAAGCGTTTAGGCGGTTTACGTGCTTTCTACTTTGAAGATACCATTGCTCAAGGTTTTTGTTATATCAATGGCACTGAATTGGCTTTTTCAGCAGAAATCGCTAATGGCGTAAAATTACTTTGCGATAACGTGATGTTATTGCCTGATGACCTCAGCGAGTGGAGTCATAATGCCGCTTTTGTTGAACTAGCGACTGAACTCCTTAATCAAGGTTATTGGTATTTAGCCGAAGCCGAGTAAAGCCTCCGTGAAAGGCGCTTTATTTTCCCCTGTTAACAACAAAGTGATATTAGTTATTGCTTGTTGATCAACAATGGGGATAATGGCGCTTTTCATCATTATTAAATACCCTTATTCAGATTATGCGCCTAGATAAATTCATTTGTAAAAGTACTGAACTGACCAGAACCGAAGCTAAAAAAGTACTTAAAAGCGGGGAAGTGCGGGTTAATGGTGAAATAGCTAAAAATGCAGCTATGCAAGTACATGAAAATAATACTATTACCATTGATGGTCAACAGCTTACCGCCCGTGGTTCACGCTATTATATTTTACATAAAGTAGTAGATAGCATTTGTTCAAATGTTGATGAAAATTATCCTTCGGTACTTAATTTTATTGAAGTCGATAAGGCTTTTGATTTACATATCGCTGGACGCTTAGATGCCGACACCACAGGTTTAGTGTTACTTACCGATGATGGCCGTTGGTCGCATAACGTTATCTCGCCGAAAAAACAGTGTCAGAAAACGTATCGGGTCTGGTTACGTAATGAGATAAATGATGAAAAACTTGCGGATTTAGTTACTAAGTTTGATGAAGGCCTGCAATTACAAGGTGAAGACTCGTTAACTAGGCCCGCCATATTAACTCGGGTAGCAGAAAGTGATTTAGTTGACGAAGCGTCATACAGAAGTGAAGTATTACTGACCATTACTGAAGGTAAATACCATCAAGTTAAGCGTATGTTTGCTGCGGTAGGTAACAGGGTCGTGGGCTTACATAGGGAGCAGATAGGGCAAATAACCCTGGGCGATTTAGCGCCAGGCGAGTGGCGCGCATTAAGCCCAGATGAAATAGCGCTGTTCTTATAATTGTATAAGTTTATAGCTTTACTGCTTTCATCCTTGCCTGGAATAGTGTGTAGAGAAATATTCAGGGTACTTGGCTACCATCCTAGTAGCCAAGTCTCTACTTTTTATTTAACGCATTAAACTTAGCCATTTGCTCTTCGGTTGCTGGCAATTGATGTTTCTCTTTCCATTCACTGTAAGGCATGCCGTAAACTTGTTCACGGGCAGTATCGATATCAATCTCAACAGCTAACTTTTCAGCCTCCAGCACTGTCCATTTGCTAAAACAATTACGGCAAAATCCCGCTAAGTTCATTAACTCAATGTTTTGTACGTCCTTACGTGAGTCTAAGTGCGCAAGTAAACGGCGAAATACTGCCGCTTGAATTTCTATTTCTTTATCCATGTTAGTAACCTTTTTCGGTAATTATTGTTTGATGTTCTGGCTTAATATTTAGACCTAATGGTTTGGCTTGATACTTTGATCATATATCAGCTTATAGCTTTTTATCTTTTTGCCTGAGTCACTGCTTCACTTGCTGGTTTAGTTGGGTCAAAGCGTCTTATTTGCACGACCATACCTATGTATGGGTGATCAAAATAATGAATTTCGCCAGAGATCACTCGACGATCTTGCTTAAAAGAGATGACATTATTTTTAGTATCGGCGTTAGCACTTGTAGTCAGTATCGAGGGCTCATTTGGTGGCTCAATCATATTGAATTCACTGTTAATATAAAGGTAACGATTTAGGTGTAGGTGTACTTTAAATAGCCCGTCAAGATACCAAGCCTGTAGCGGAGGTATTGCCGCGGGATTTTCTTGGTCGTCGATGCCACTCAACTGTCTGCTCTGTTGCTTGTTAATGTCAGCGGAGAGCTGTGCAACAATATGGTTAATTTGCTCTTCAGTGGGCATTGGCTCATTACTGTAGCTGCCACTTTTACTAGGCTTATTACCTTCCGCACTATGTGACAGGGAAGAGTCTAATAAGGCAAACTGCTGATAAATATTGTTAAGTTGTTGCTGCTTTGCATGTTGTCGTAACTGTTCTATTATCGATAGCTCATCTGAGGGTAAACTTGGCTGGCTAGCTAATGCATCACTAGTTGTTTTATCTAGATTACTATTGTTAGTCGCAGCAAAATCTATAGGCATGTCTTGATTACTTGCGCTGTCATTATCAACCATTAGTAATTGGTTGTTTATAAGGGTTTGTGCTTGTTCTCTTTGCGCTAATATAGCCTGCAATTCTAAGGCTGTCTGCTCAGTTTTCTGCTGGATCAGCGTTTGCTGGTAGTCAAACTCTAAATGCTCCCCTGCGTATAACTTCATTGGTTGTGCTTGTCTTCTCGTTGCAGCAATTTGGCGCCAGCCCAAATGTAATAACGGTTTATAATCACGTGAGCGTTTGATGCGGTTAGCGATAGATTTTAATCGTAAAGAATCTTGGCTAATTAAATATGGCTTATCACTGGCCCAAGTGATTTCGCCGTTTTCATCGTCTTGCCATTGTTCAATGCCATTAATGGTTGTTGCTAATTTTTCAACGGGAAAGCCATCGATACTAAAATTTTCAAGTTGCTCAGCACTTAAATACTGTTGGAAAAAGTCGGCCGGAATGACACACAAAGTAGCCTTACTAGAACTCGGATATTGATCATAAGCGGGTAGTTCTATGTTGGCATATTGTGCTTGATAACTTTGAGCTGCTATCGGACGTTCGGCTTGTACCTCAGTCTGTGCCTCAAGTTTAGCTTCAATAGTCTCATTGCTGGTATCTGCAAGTACAGTCACAGACATTTTCGCTGACGAAATTACTGTTTCCTTATTTTGAGCCACAGCCTGCGAGTCGTATTGTTCACTTGCTGTCTCGAACCTTTCTGCCTCGAAATTTTCACTTTTGTTTTCTGCTATGTTAGTAATTTCTCCATCAGCATTTTCAATGGCAGCTTTATCAGTACTCGTTGGCCATAAATTATACGGCGTAATAGTTATGTTATAGGGTAACTTGGTTTGTGGTTGCTGACAATTAGGCAGTAATTGTTTTAATGAAGCTATGTTAGGTTGTAAATAAGGAGCTAATAAATCAAAGGCTCGACGCTTTTTAGCACTTAGCTTGTTAGCGGTAAATTGTTCTTTATTTTCAGATTTCTCCGTGGTGTGTTTAAAAAGAATGACTTCAATCTCAAACCAACGTGCTGGCTTTTTCACCGACATTTTAGTGCTGCTAACCGCTAGCGAAGCAGTACTGGTTAATAAGCAAAATGAGGTTAATGCCGAGGTAATAAGAAAGTTGTATTTCATTAAAAGTCCGTATTTTAAGGCAAAATTATAACAGTGGAGCCAGGTTTTCTGCGTTTATTCTGCGTTAATTAGTAATAATATGTGTCTTGTATAAAACACTTGAGCAAGGTAAATCTGCTAAAATTTACTTGCTCAAGTTTACCATTATAAGCATTTACTTGGCTAAGTCATTTAAGATATTAGTAATTAGCGTAAAGCGTGCTTGGGCATCTTCAGTTGCTTTGACAAACTTCAATTTACTGGCGCCAGCCATACTATAAACTGTGGGTTGCTTTTGAATTAAGTTAATAATTAACATAGGGTCAACGGTGGTATCATCACTAAAGTCAATGGAACCACCAGTGGCACTTGCTTCAATGCGTGATATACCAATGGTCTGCGCTTTAAGGCGAACTTTGGCGATATGCACTAAGTTTTTGCTCGGCTGTGGTAGTAAACCAAAACGGTCGATTAACTCCACTTGGATATCATCCAGCTCCCTTTTGTTTTTACAGCTGGCAATACGTTTATATAAACTTAAGCGTAAGCTAACATCAAAAATATAATCATCGGGCAGTAGTGCTGGTACCCGTAGTTCTATTTCAGTTTGTGCAGACATCACTTGATTAAGTGATAACTGCTTACCCTCTTTGAGTGCTGCTACGGCATGGTCGAGCATTTCCATATATAAACTGAAGCCAATTTGGCTCATTGAGCCACTTTGATCTTCACCTAATAATTCACCTGCACCACGGATTTCTAAATCATGGGTGGCAAGCGTAAAACCAGCACCTAAATCTTCCAATGCAGCAATGGCATCTAAGCGTTTTTTGGCATCTTTGGTAATGCGTTTTTCATCGGGGGTTAATAAATAAGCGTAAGCTTGATGGTGTGAACGACCAACACGACCACGCAGCTGATGCAGCTGGGCTAAACCCAGATGGTCGGCTCTGTCCATAATTATTGTATTGGCACTGGGCACATCAATACCGGTTTCGATAATGGTCGTACAGACGATGACGTTAAAGCGTTGATGATAAAAATCACTCATAACACGCTCAAGATCGCGCTCGCGCATCTGTCCATGGGCTGTGACTACACGAGCCTCAGGGACCAAAGCTTGAATGTCCGCGGCAGTTTTATCTATGGTGTCGACATGATTATGTAAGAAATACACCTGACCACCACGTAAGGTTTCCCTTAGAATAGCTTCGCGAATCAAAGCAACATCGTATTGACGAACAAAAGTTTTAACCGCTAATCGTTTGGCCGGTGGCGTGGCAATAATAGATAAATCACGCATGCCGCCCATGGCCATATTCAAAGTACGTGGGATAGGCGTTGCTGTAAGCGTTAAAATATCAACATTACTGCGCAGTTGTTTAATTTTATCTTTTTGTTTAACACCAAACCTGTGCTCTTCATCGACAACCAGTAGGCCCAAGTCTTTATATTTAATACTGTTTTGTAGTAACTTATGGGTACCGATGAGAATGTCAATTTGACCTGACTCTACTCTCGCAATGACTTCCTTTTGCTCTTTAGCCGTTTTAAAGCGTGATAATACCTCAGTCACCACTGGCCAGTTGGCAAATCTATCCCTAAAGTTATCGTAATGTTGTTGAGCTAATAGGGTGGTAGGCACCAAAATAGCGACTTGCTTGCCATCATTTACCGCAACAAAAGCTGCGCGCATCGCTACTTCTGTTTTACCAAAGCCGACATCACCACAAACAAGTCTATCCATGACTTTGGGCGATAGCATATCGCTGACTACCGCGTTAATTGCTTGTTTTTGATCGAAAGTTTCTTCAAAACCAAAGCTATCACTAAAAGCTTGGTAGTCTTGTTTATCACGCTTAAAGGTATGACCGTGATTACTGGCACGTTTGGCGTAAATATCCAGTAATTCAGCAGCGACATCGCGAACTTTTTCTGCCGCTTTTTGCTTGGCTCTACTCCAGGTGTCCGTGCCAAGTTTGTGTAACGGTGCATGTTCACTATCGGCGCCTGAGTAGCGGCCAATTAAATGTAATGAGGCAACTGGCACATAAAGCTTGGCTTCACTGGCATAACTCAGTACTAAAAACTCTGTGGTAATACCGCCATTTTCAATGGTTTGCAAGCCTTGATAACGACCAATGCCATGCTCAATATGAACTACGGCTTGACCAATACTAAGTTCGGCTAGGTTTTTAAATATGGCGTCGGCTTGTAGGTCCTGTGCTTTTGTTCTTCGTCTTGCTTGGGAGACATGATCGCCCAATAACTCGGCTTCTGTGACTAAGGCGATAGCATTTTTAGCACTTGCCCCTTTGGCTTGGAAGGTAAAGCCTTGGCTTAAGCTATTTACCGTTATACCAATGGCGTCGCTGGCGTTGATAAAATCATCAATGCAGGTAAATTGCGTTGGTTTAATATGGTCACGTTCAAGTAACTCTAAAACGCTTTCACGACGACCTTGGCTTTGCGCGATAAACAGTATTTTACTTGGCGTTTCTTTGCTGCTAATAAATTGGTTAATTAACTCAAAGGGCTGCTTCAATTTATGATTGATGGTTAAATCTGGTAGCGGTTTAACATCAAAGCATATCTCACTGGTCTTACTTTTAGCTTTAGCTGTTGCTTCAATACTTTCTTCACTGCTAACTTTATTTTCATTTTCTGCAGTGCGTTGCTCTGCTGAAGCTGTTTTTGCAATGGTGATACGGTCAAAAGGCTTAAGCGCACTGTACAGCTCTGCTTCCGTTAAAAACAGTTGCTCGGGCGGCAATAAAGGCCGCGTTGGATCATAGCGTCTGTTTTCATAACGATAGTCAATATCAAGCCAATATTGTGCTAAAGAATGTTCTATATCACCACTGATAACAATAAGGGTATTATCGGTTAAATAATCGCACAGGGTATTGTTAAGCGCAGTGTTATTAGTCTCGGCAGTTTTTTTATCAAGAGACTCTTTATTATCAAGCTTTTTATTATCGAAGAAAAGCGGCAGGTAATATTCAATACCCGGCGGTAAAATACCATTACTGACCTTATGATAAATTGATTCTTTGTGGATATTGCCACTAAATTGCTCACGGTATTGGCTACGAAATAAATTAATACCGGCTTCATCGATTGGGAATTCATGGGCGGGTAGTAAGTTTATCTCAGTTATCTTTTCTTTTGAACGTTGGCTCTCGGGATCAAAGAGTCTTATTTCATCAATTTCGTCATCAAAAAAATCTAAACGAAACGGAGTTTTACTGCCCATTGGAAATAAATCGAGAATGGCGCCACGGGCAGAGAATTCACCATGCTCCATCACTTGCTCAACATGGCGATAACCATTTGCTTCAAGGGTTCGTCGCATTTGATGTAAATCTTTTTTCTCACCCTTTTTTATTACTAAGCTATTAGCTTCAATGTATTGCTTAGGTGCAAGCTTTTGTACTAGCGTGGTCACCGGCACAATAATAATGCCTGACTCCATACGTGATAATTGATAAAGGGTAGCAAGGCGTTGAGAAATAATGTCTTGATGAGGGGAAAAGTTATCATAAGGCAGTGTTTCCCAATCGGGAAATAAGCAGATGCTGGCCTTATTCTCATCATGAGTTTGACTAGCACCTTTGACTAAACTCAGTAACTCTTGCTCTATTTTTAGCGCTTCCGGGGTATTGCTGGTAATGACTAAAATGGGTGTTTTGGCTGATTTCGCTGCTTGGTATAGGGCAAAACTACTACTGCTACCATGTAAATTATGCCAGGTTTTCTTATCGGGGTTTTTGCCACGGCGCTTGGCCAATATAGGGGTCAACAGGCTACTTGCTTTACTCATGATTTCCTTACACTAATTAACAGGCGATACAATAATGACAGCTATTCTAATTAAGCAGTGCCTAAAGCGCTAGTAGATAAATGTTTTTGTTGTATTTTATTATTTGTTATCAGTGACAATCATTAATAACGGTGCTTAGTCGCGGTCATTGCTAATGCTTATTAACGCCTTATGAGTGGTTTTGGTAATTCGGTGTGGTAATTGTTTAAGGTTAAAATCTAATGTATGATAATGAGAATCGTTATCAATAAGGTTTATGCTTTGAATTTTACCTACTTCGACATACAAACAACGGCTATTAACAGCATTCGTCAAAAGGTACGTTATGCCGAAGATGAAGATAATCCACAGTTACTGCCGTTTTGGCTGATGGCAGAGCAGACACTATTTACCGGTAGTGATATCAATGCCGATGACGATGCTCGTTGGCAATTGTATCAAGGACAATTCCGCCTACTGCTTGATGCTATTTGCGATAATTTAATATCTGAGCATTGGCGGCAACTTTGTTTAGATAATATTTATCGCCCTTTAACTGATTTAAACCGTATTAGCCACTGTGAAGCAAGCAAAAAGCGTTTACGGCATTTATGGCTAGAATTAAATATAACCAGTCAATACTTTCATTGTTAATGGTCTTTGCTAACAATCACTTATAAAGACAATTTCTCATTTATTTACTAACATATTATTCAAGGAGTATTTTATGAACACACGCATTGAAAAAGACAGCATGGGTGAGCTAGCGGTACCAGCCGAAGCCTTTTATGCCGCGCAAACACAAAGGGCGGTTAATAACTTTCCTATCAGCGGTCAAACCATGCCAGAAGAATTTATCCGAGCATTATTAATGGTAAAATCTTCGGCGGCTGCGGCTAATATTAAGTTAGATTTGATTTCTAAAGACCTTGGCCAGGCGATTATTGCTGCTGTGCATGATCTACTTAATTCAGTTGATTTATTACAGCACTTCCCGGTAGATATTTATCAAACCGGCTCTGGAACTAGCTCGAATATGAATGCTAATGAAGTGATTGCTCATCTAGCGACTTTAAAGCTGGGGACGCCTGTCAGTGCCAATGACCATGTTAACTGTGGTCAAAGCAGTAATGATGTTATTCCGAGTACTATCCACATCAGCGCCGCCATTGCCGTTGAGAAAAACTTGTTGCCCGCTTTAGCAGCATTGCAGCAAACTATTGAGGTCAAAGCACAAGATCTTGATAGTTATGTTAAAACTGGCCGTACCCATTTAATGGATGCCATGCCAGTGCGTTTTAGCCAGAGCTTAATGAGCTGGGCTAGTCAAATTGAGCTCAATATTGATTTATTGCGCAGTATCCAGCCGAAATTGCAATTGCTTGCTCAAGGGGGGACCGCCGTAGGTACCGGCATTAATGCCCATGTAGATTTCGCTGACGAGTTTGCTCGACAAATCAGTAGCAGCACAGGGTTAACTTTTAAAGCGGCTGATAACTTCTTTGCCCTTATTGGCACTCAAGATACCGCTGTCGCCTTATCTGGGCAATTAAAAACCATTGCTGTCTCTATTATGAAAATAGCCAA
>JALJPA010000049.1 GCA_022969215.1 Colwellia sp.
TTGGGCTTAGAGCAAAATGACATACATTTACTTTAACCCCGTTTATTTAAATTAGTTGTGAGTATTTAGCCATTCAGCTAAAAGTGGAAAGTGATCAGTAACTGCCTGTGGATGAGTCAGAATATTAATATGATCATAATCTAAGGCATTACCATTTTTCTTTGACAGTAAATTAAACTTAGCTTGATGATTATATGACTCGGCAATAAAACCTTTTACATCTTGCTCATGCCCTAAAACTTTATCTTTTACCCCGGTAAAATGCCAAGACGGCGGCCATACTATATTTTTAGCGGCTTTATTATAATCAAAACCATCGTGAGGGTCTATCCAAGCACCTTTTTTAACCCAAGCAACACTGTGTTCAAGAGATTTTATCGTTTCATTATCTGAGCCTATGCCATACCTTTTGGCATCTAAAAAACCGTTTTTATTTGCTAGTTTGATGGCAAGGTTATTCCAAAATAGATTCACTTTCAAAAACTTTTCTACACTTCTTACAGTTACCGACCTTTTGGTGCCAAAACAGCTTTTACTTAGCACTTGTGGTAAACGTTCTGGGTAACGAGCTAAACAACTCGCCATTAATACGCCGCCCCATGAATGCGAAACAACATGCATGGCTTTGTTAGTTTTTTTAGTGATGTAATCTAAAAGCATTGGAATATCTTGGCTAATAGCTTCGAATTGACCAAAGTCAGAATTGGCATTTATGATTGGTGTGCTTTTTCCGCGACCACGAAGGTCAGCAACATACACATCAAAGCCCTGTTCAGCTAAATAGCAGGCTAAACCTTTACCTTTTTCAGTATAAAAAATAAAGCCATTCTCTATCGCTCCGTGGATCATTAAGACAGGTGTACCCGCTGAGTTTTTGGAAATATGACGAAGGTGTAATTGGTAATCTTCACCTTGAATATATAAGGATTGTTGCTTCATTGCTTAACCATACTCTCTATCTAAAATTACCGAAACCAAAGGTCCGACCACTAACCTTTAGCATACAGTTAAATAAAATATCAGCAAGAGGCCTAATACTGTTTAAGTAAATATATCAGACAAAAATTAGTTAAAAAAAGGGGCAGGATAAATTATTTAAATTTACCCTACCCTTTGCTATTCTTCTTTATACTTTAGTGTTTAGTGCTGTGAATCTACTGACAGCTTGCGCTATCAAACTCCACTAAAATAGTCACATCACTCGCGCCACCAGTCACTTTTAAGTATGACCAATAGTCGACACCTGCAGCTAAAGACAGACAAGTTGTGGTAGAGCCATTACCTAATGATTGGCCGTCAAAACTGCTATCACTTGGCCAGCCACCATTTTTATAAATAATATCTACATTTCCTTGACCATGACCAGTAGTAATATACACAGTTTGATGAGCTGAAACATCACCTAAACTAAACCAAATAGCGCTATTAGTACCTAAACATTCAGCCTGTCCTGCGGTTAAACTACCACCGGTAATAGCTGCTTTAGTTAAACAAGCATTTTCAATACCTGGAACATTCGGTTCAATAGTCACACTTGCTGTATCAGTATGAGCTGCACCGTCGTTATCAGTTACCGTTAATGAAGCAGTATAATTACCCGCTGCTGGGTATGCATATACTGGATTCGCATCAGTGCTTTGTGCACCGTTACCAAATTCCCAAAAGTAACTAACAATATTACCATCAGTATCTTTAGAGCCTAAGCTGTCAAAAGTTATTGCATTACCAATTTGGGTAACATATGCGCCATTTGCTTGAGCAACTGGTGCCACATTGCCACTATCAACAATAGTTACCATGTAATCTTCAGCTTCACCATCACCAATAGAACCACAAGCGCTAGTCGGTGAACTGCCATATTTCATCACTACGCGCATACGAGTTGTTAGACCAACTAATGAATTATCAATAGCTAAATCACCAACTACAGTGCCTTTGCCAGACAAACCACTAAGTAGTTTTTCTGATGCTTCAAAGTTACCATTGTTATTCGTATCAAGCCAAATAGCCCAATGTTCTGAATAATTACCACCAGCCGTTAAGCTAACAGCATTATTACCTACAGTTAATGGCATATTAATGCTGGTAAAATCTGCATAACCTTCTTTAGCGCTGTTATTCGAAACTCCGCCAGCCGTAACACCCGCAATCCATTCATAACCGGTATTACCCGTTACTGCACAATAATCAACAAGAACCGACTTAATAACCGCCGTTGTTGAAACTGTACTTGAGGCATTATCGTTATCAGTTACTGTTAATTCAACCGGGTATGTACTCGCCGTTTGATAGGTATGACTAGGGTTAGCTAAGGTACTGGTATTACCGTCACCAAAGCTCCAATAATAACTTATTATTGTACCGTCATTATCGATAGAGCCAGCACTTGAAAAAGTAATACTGGTATTAACAAACTCATCAAATGGTCCATTCATTTGTGCTATCGGTGCTTCATTAGTTACACTAATATTGACGATACTTGAATCTGATGATTGATTATTATCATTGTCTGTTACGGTTAATATTGCACTGTAAGTACCATTGGTTGCATAAGCGTAACTAGGGTTCGCTTCAGCACTGGTGCCACCATCACCGAAGTCCCAGTTATACGCAATAATACTGCCATTAGCATCAACTGAACCAGCACTACTAAAGCTAATTACTTCGTTTATAACGCCGTTGTAAGCACCGTTAGCTTCTGCTGTAGGTAAACCAGTTGAAGTATCTATATTACGCTCGTAGTACAATCTAAACGTTGCACCGCTGTAATCTAAAAACGGGTCAATTATAACGTTAACCGTACCGCCGCCAGCACCTAAATCACAATATTCACTTAAGCGTGGAGCACTAAAAGGTGCACAGTCAGACAATTCAGGTGTTGGCACAGAATTTACGCTAACGTACATATCTGGATCGCCTTGATAGCCACCCGCTAATACCGCTACTACGCGGTGAGCATCAGCTGGCACTTCAAATTGATAACTTTTATCCGCATCACCTTTAATTGCGGATAAATTTGTTTCTTCTGCTAAGAAAATCCGCTCACAACCGATACATAAACTTGGATCATCAACCGATAATATTTCCAATGTCGCATTAGAATAATCCGTAAATGCATCTACAGTAACAAAATAAGGCTGGGTTGATGATGGCGAGGATATAGCGACTAACTCTGGCGTACCTGCAGATTTAAATGAAATATAATCAGCTACCCAAGTGTCACCATTTTTTGAAGGTGCCACGCCTTTACTTACATACATATCAGGATCTTGATTATAGCCCTTCAAATAAATAGCAGCAGCTTCTGTGCCTTGGGGTAAATTCACTTCAAACGTTGTTGTTTCACCTTTTAACGCCGAAAGATTAGTAAATTCGTTAAGTAAAGTTCCTGTAGGCGCCACATCTAAACCGGTGCCATCCCAATTGTGTGGAGTATTACTAGTGTACTGCTCTAGGCCAACCCCAATCAGGTTACTGTTACTCCATAACGTTGACCGAGCACCACCGTGTAATGCCGCTGTCATTCTGCTAACTTGCCCTTGGGTATACATGGCATAGTTATCAGAGTAATGCATAAAGTTTTCAGTGTTAGTACTTTCACCGACACAATTCGGTGCATTATTCTGTAAAATGCTACTACTCATTTGTGGCGTATCACAGTTATTATCACCTGTTAACTCACAAAAAGCTTCTTGATGTACAGAACACACATCACCATCAAAGGTATGAGGTAGGTTTAACCAATGGCCAAATTCATGAGTTAATACTGAGCGGAAGTTTTCGCCAGTATTTGTACCAAGAAAGTTACCATTATAAACCACACGAGATAAGCCAGCTTCTGACATACTCATTTGTGGATACCAAGCTACACCAGAACTACTGGTTGTACCGTCATTATATAAATCACTCATGAGATATATGTTCATGTACTTGAAGTTATCCCAAGAATCCGCAGAAATCTCAGCGTCAAACTTATCTCCATCGCCGTAGCCTGCTTTATTCGGGTAACGAACAATACCGTTAGTTGCATTGCCTTGAGGATCTTTTTTCGCTAGAACAAATTCAATATTTAAATTATCTCGAAGTGCTGCAAATTGTGCTGCGATAGGACCATCTTGAGTATTAGTGCCTAAGAAGTCTTCATTGGTTTTATTAAGGCCATCAATAATTTTACTTTCTGTTAAACAATAAGCGCTTGCATCAGTACAGTTATATTGTTCACCATAAACATGCACAACTACAGGGATATAATAACGACCATCTACGCCATTACCATTAACAACTTGTGCCTGCGGCTGTGACGACATTTTAAGCATTGAACTAGTCAGTTTTTTCTTTAATTTCAACTGAAGTTCTAATTGATTTTCTTGTTGTAACGCTTGCCAATCTTGTTTGTTTTTATCGGTACCACACACTTGGCTTTCGCTAAGTTGAAGGTTTGACGAGATATTATTATTGATTGTTGACGGTGGTAATTGACCAGCTAATGCGGCCGTACTGGACGCTGTTAACATTAAGGCCATTAACGAATGGGCTTTATATTGCAAGGACATGGAATTCTCCTGTACATGTTTTAAAAAACATAGTTTTGGGGTAACTAAATAACGGCTGATGAAGAAACACAACAGCCATTACTAGTTACACTATTTATTATTTTATTTGTTTTTAGTATTTGTGAGTTTTATACCGACAGTTAACAAATTGTAAATGTAACGTTATTTAATCGATCAAAAAACCACCGAATGGAATATACTACAAATAACATATACTGTATACAATATATGCCTTACAAACCTCAGAGCTTATATTTTATAATTTAACTATATTATTCAGTGTATTACCAAAAACACCTTGATAATAAAAACAAAAGTTAATCATCGGTAATTGAAATAATATTATTAAAAATGTAATGCTGCCGAGTGAAGTTTTCTGCAGGTAGATGACACCATCCTATGCGGTGAGGTTAACCTTGAGGTCGCTGTAGGTGAGGACTAATAGTTAAATTTTGATAGCGCCAATGCACAAGCAACTTTTATTTTTTCTGAAGACTTTACTAGCAGTAACGCTGATTTTCGTGGGACAACTAAGGGTAAAATTTATAGTCACATTCGGTGATTAAAATTTTATTTGAGAAAAGTTTTATGCGTAATAAAAATGAGCGCGCTAAAGCTAAGATAATACTATTACTATTCTTCCTACGTCAGCAGAAGAGCTTGTTGCTTTAGCATAATGGTTGCTCCCTTAACAGGAAGTAGAACAACCAGTGCAAATTACTCAAAATTACTGTGTTAGCAGGTTATGACAGCTTAACTAAGTTTAAAATAGCTTCGCTACATTTACCGGTCTAAAGCTAAACCGCCTGCCCACAAGCAAAACCAGATGCCCAGCAAAATTGGAAGTTATAGCCCCCGAGCCAACCCGTTACATCAATCACTTCGCCGATAAAAAACAAGCCTTGCTGTTTTTTACTTTCAAAGGTTTTTGAAGAGAGTTCATCGGTGTTTACTCCGCCTAAAGTAACTTCGGCAGTTCGATAACCTTCGGTGCCGTTTGGCTTGATCTGCCACGCATGTAAGTAGTCACTTAACTGCTTTATTTCTGGGTGGTTTAGCTGCTTAATTGGCTTGTCTGCGATAATGCCATCTTTGACCAGCACTTCAACAAAGCGTTTCGGTAATAAAGTCGCTAGCAGATTTTTCACTGACTTTTGCCCTTGCTCACTTTGCCACTGAGTTAGAGTGTCGCTAAGGTTATATTCAGGTAATAAGTTAATGGTTACTGCCTGCCCTGCGCGCCAAAAAGACGATATTTGTAATATCGCTGGTCCTGATAGACCGCGGTGGGTGAACAAGATGTTTTCTTTAAAGCTCGTACCATCTTCACTGGTGACTTCGGTCAATAAACTGATGCCTGACAAACCATCGAAGCGTTGCTTATCATGTTCATGCAAGGTAAAGGGTACTAAGGCAGCTAAGGTTTCCAGTACGTTTAAGTCAAATTGCTCGGCAATTTTATAACCGATAGGAGTTGCACCGAGTTTTGGCATGGTTAAACCACCGGAGGCTACCACTAACGATTTACATTGGTAGCTTTTATCGGTCGTAGTAACTAGGTAACCCTGGCTGTTTTTAGTAACCGACAATACTTCAGTACGCAGGTTTACTTGTACACCGGCCCACTCACATTCGGTCATCAATATATCAACCAAATCTTGTGCGCTGTCATCACAAAATAACTGACCTAGGGTTTTATGATGGTATTGCAAACCATGCCGGTCGACTAAATCAATAAAGTCTTGTGCGCTATAGCGGCTTAGTGCTGATTTTACAAAGTGAGGGTTTTGGCACAGATAGTTTTCAGGACTGGCTCCTTCATTGGTGAAATTGGCACGACCACCACCACTGATTAAGACTTTTCGCGCCGGCTTTTTGCCCATATCAACCACAATAACGCTTTTACCACGATAACCTGCTTGTGCTGCACACATTAAGCCTGCCGCGCCGGCACCAATTATTAATACGTCTGTTGTGATCACTATTACACCTTAAGAAGAAAACCCGAAAATTTCGTCGCTATTATAATCTTTATGCAAATAGTGCGTATACAAAAAAGGGCAATCAAATAGCTTTTATTACTAAGAATCCCATTTGAATCGGTTTAATGCCATTGCCGGGAAAGTGCTGACTATTGCCAAAATAAAGAAATGCAAAGATTGTGTAAAGATAGGAACTCTTACCTCAAGTGCCTATCTATTGCTGCATAACATTCGCCAACAAATTGTTGCAACTTTAGAGTATGAAAAACATATGATGACACTTAAATCCCTACAAGCCTTTAAAAGCGTGCTGGCTGCCAGCGTATTACTATTTATCTTACTAGGCTGTGGTTCTAGTGATGAGGGTAGCGGAACAGGCTACGTTAAACTCTATAATTTATCTAAAGACTCACCCAGTATTTATTTAACCGTAGATGAGAATCTTACTGAGAATAACGATGATGATGATCATTATGAACAGACCTTTTCTGGCGTTGCCTATGGCAGTGCCCATAGTAATATCAGCTTAACCAGCAAAAACTACTATTACTACCAGCTTGCTTGGCAAGATGATGACAGCTTAGCGACTGATGATCTGACCGTCATTTATGAAGATACCCTCGCCTTAGTTGAGGATACTATCCATATGATAGTACTGAGCGATAGCGTTTTGTCGCCACAAGTGATGGTACATAGCTTTCCTGTGATTGATGACGACGATGATACCACTAACGATCTGTTTAATCTTAGAGTGCTAAATATGCATTCAAACCGGCAAGCCGTTGATTTTTACCTCTCTAAAGAAAATGAAAGCTTTAATGAGGCGGTTTTAGTTGGCCAATTTGATTATCAGCAATTATCTGATAATCAAAAGCTTGACCAAGATGACTATATTTTTTATGTCACCACTGCCGGTAGTGATGAGGTGTTATTTAGATCAAGCAGCATTGCTTTTGCTTATAGCTCGCAGAATATTATGGTGGTAAGAGACAACATGGGGGCGGGATCTTCTCCTTATGTGTTAGATAAAATGTCGGACTCTGCGGTAATTGAGTATGTAGACGCCGAAGCTGAAGCACAATTTAGGGCTTATAATGCCGTAGCTAACCATGAGCAACTGACTAGTTACCAAGAAGCTTTTGCTTTGCATATTAACGGTGTTGGTGACAGTCCTGCCATACCTGCTCTACCTTATGGTGAAATCAGTAATGCCCTCACCTTAGCAAGTGGTGACTACAGCGTAGACCTCACCACTATTGAGGAAAATACACCATTATTAAGTAATCATCTATTGTCGTTAGTTAAAAATACCAATAAAACCTTATTTTTCTATGCTGAGCAAGAGTATGTCGATGCTGATAACGATGGCAATATTGATGAAAACGGTGATGGCATCATTGATGAAATTGAAGTTAATTTATTCTCTTTAATGGTTGAAAATAGCTTACTGACCAGTATTTATGAACATGAAATTGAAATAGTAAACTTAATTCAATCTGATGACTTTACTCAAGTAGCTGTTTTCTTTGTTAGACAAGATGAAACCATAAGCTCCGCCACTTATTACCGTGAGCTTAGCTATAAAAGTACTAGCTCAATTTTCTTAAAAAATAACAGCTATCAAGTTTTTGTCATCGCTCAAGATAATGGTAGCTCGATCATATTAAATACTTTTGAATTGATACTTAATGAGCAATCAAGGGAACAGTTTTTAGTGCTTGAAAGCAGTGAGAGTGCACCAACAGGTTATAAAACAACAATGTTTGAGCAAACGCCCGAACAAGAAGAAACTTCAGAGTGGCCGCTATGAAAACTCAAGCAAGTCACTTACCCTTAGATAAATTATTAATTGCGCAAGTTGAGTTAAATTTTTTAAATCGCTCGGTATTATTTTTAGGGCAGCCCATAACCACTACGGGGCTAGAATTTAATTTACTGGCATTACTTATGAACGATGCCGGGGCGCTAGTTGTAAGAGAGCTTATTGCTGAATGCATTTTTCAACGTAAGCTTGCCAGTTGTGATAAAAGTATTAATAGTCACATGGCCAATTTAAGAAAGAAGTTATTGATGATATCGAAGCGTAAGGTTATTAAAACAGTAAAGGGACAGGGGTATATATTTTTACACTCTGAACGAACTTAGCTTAACTAATAAACTGACAAGGCTTACCTTAAATTCGAAAAGCTAAATTAGCAATGTTTCCCTCAAAAATTCTCTTTAAATGAATCTCGAATGTTTGAGGGGGAACATTTAGTTAAGCACTAAGGGTAGCGCTGTAGCTAGACACTAAAGTTAAGTGCTTATGCGTTCGCTTCTGTCATTATGCTGGTACTGCCAGTTTTGGCAAGTTCAGCTAAATCTTTATCAACGAAGAATAGCGCATGACCATCGTTACCTACTAGATTGATTTTATCTAAAATACCTTTGAATAAAGTCTCTTCTTCATGTTGCTCAGCCACATACCATTGTAAGAAGTTAAAGGTCGAATAGTCTTGATTAGTAAACGCTTCATGAGCAAGTGAGTTAATGCGCTCAGTGATTAAACATTCGTGATCATAAGTTAGTTGAAATAACTGACCTAAAGTTTCAAATTCATGCGGCGGCGCATCAATAGCACCAATAATAGGCAAAGCACCGGTTTCACTTACGTAAGTAAATAAACGGTTCATGTGCTGAATTTCTTCATTAGCATGTTTACGTAAAAACTCTGCAGCGCCGGCAAAACCTTTTTCTTCACACCAGGCACTCATTTGTAAGTACAAGTTTGAAGAGTAAAACTCTAAATTAAGCTGTAGATTTAACTTTGTTACCATTTCAGCTTTTAACATAATTTTGCCTTGAATATTTTAATTGGGTGAATTCTGCCTTTTTATCCGATAAAACTCAAGTAAAAACAACAAAAAACACATAAAAAACCTTACTAACCAATGGGTTAATAAGGTTAATCATTCTTGTTTGTGTTCTCTTGTTTATTGCTTTTAGTATCAGCTTTATTAAGCGACTCGCGCTAATTAGCACTAAAATACAAGCTTAACCGCTAATGCTATAACAGCTAATTAGACTATAGCTGTGCGAGAATAACTTCGGCTTTACTAACTTCAAAGGATTTAGGCTCTTCAATATGCAAGCTGCTTACTACGCCATTGTCAATAATCATGGCATAACGCTGTGAACGCAAGCCACCAAAACTAGCAGTGTCCATGCTTAAACCTAAGGCTTTGCTATAACTACCATCGCCATCAGCTAGCATCATGATATTTTCAGCGTTTTGGGACTCGCCCCAGGCATTCATGACAAAAGCGTCGTTAACGGATAAACAAATTATCGCATCTACGCCTTTGGCTTTAAATTCATCCGCCAAAACCACATAGCCGGGTAAGTGAGAAGCAGAGCACGTTGGTGTGAAAGCACCGGGAACGGCAAATAACACCACTTTTTTATCGGCAAAAAGTTCAGCCGTTTTATGTGTGGTCATTTCGCCGTTTTTTAATTGTTGTAGTTCGCCTACTGGCATTAAACTCTTTTGCTTAATCATGAAAACACCTTATTAATTGGTTAGTAATTGCAGTAAGTTATCGAGTAACTTAACTTGATGAGCGTTAATTATACCTAGCTTTTATTCACTTAACATAATAACTCATTAAGAAGCTCTATTAAGGGTAAGGCCGATTGCGTTCACTTGATTACTGACATCAATTGAGATGACATTGGATAATTTTTGTGAATCAGTCACTTCTTTATCAACATTGGCCATGGCCTGCTCAAAGGCAACAAAGTGTTGCCTTTGACGGGTAATTTGCTCAAGAGTGTCTTGAGCAACCGCCGCTGATACTTCTGCTTGCCCCGATACCGCTAACGATGTTTCTTGCAATTCATCCGCAATAATACGTTGCTTGTGTGACGCCTTTTCGATGTCATTAATGATGCCTTCAATCGAGTTACTGGCGCTTTGTAATAGATTTAAGCGCGCTGTGATTTGCTTCAGTGACTGTTGTGTTTTCCCCGCGAGTTGTCGAACTTCATCAGCGACCACGGAAAATCCTCGGCCATGATCACCTGCTCTTGCCGCTTCAATTGCGGCATTAAGCGCCAATAAATTCGTTTGGTCGGCAATGGCGCTAATAACATCAACAATAGAAGTAACCGACTTAACAGAGTGAAACAGTGAAGTAATGGCGCCTTTACTTTCTTTTGCCGCTAAATTGGTAGATTCACTGGCCGCCAGCACTTGTGCAACATGATGCTGACTCACTGCCATCGCTTGTTTAGTTGCTTGGGCATTGTTAACCACTTGACCTGAAAGTGTATTAACGGTTTCGGTTGCCTCTCCTAAGGCTTGCATAATTTTTCTCGCCCCTTGTACATGCTCACTGGTAGTGTGCGATGACTGGTAAATGCTTTTAACCTGACTTTCCATGGTAGTTAAGGCTTTGGCCACCAAATCAAGTTGCTCTGCTTTGTCTTTATCGTCTTGCGCTAGCTTATTAACCATATGATTAAAGCTGGTTGATATCTCACCAAATTCGGTGCTTTTATCAATATTGGTGATGTTATCTACCCTGCCTTGAACCATTAATTGCACAAAGCTATTACGTAAGTTTCGCAGTGGTTTAAGAATAACACTACGCTGTAAGCCATAGTTTGCTAAAAGGAAGGCCACCAAAAATATTAACAACCCAATGACAATAAAATAAAGCTGCTTATTCATCTGCTCCTGCTGTTGGGATATATCCGCTTCACCTTGCATGATAGCGTTTTCAATATTGCCCACTTGCTTAGCTAATAGCGCTAAGCCCATCTGCCTTTGTTGTTGCTGAGCTAGGGTGTTTTCTAATTCGTGCTGATAGCGGTTAAATAATGACTGTAATTCACTGATAGCTTCAATACTTAAATCTTCCGGCTCTTCACCATCACCAAGCAAGTCTTCATCATCAAGTTCCTCACCATCACTTTCTTGATAAATAGCTAACGCCGGCTGTACTGATAAGAAACGACCTAGGCTTTGTAGTTCTTTTAGTATGGGGTTTATCGATTGAATATTACCCTGTTGCTTGGTAAAAATAGCTTCTCGGGCACTAACTAAATCCGCCAGTAATTTCCCTATAGCTTGGGTTTTAATGAGGTAATTATACTGTGCCTGTAAAGGTAATACCGCTGTACCTTGTACATAACTAGCTAGATGATTATTGATGGCGAGCATTGCTTGTTCACCATTCCGCAAGAGCACTAAGGGATCGCCACTAAGCTTACCCATGGCGCGAAATTTAGTGTTGATATTATAAGCGAGTGCCTTGGCTTGCGTGTCTATTTGCTTAGAGAGTTTATCGATATTCAAACTATGTGTTTGTTTGACTATATTAGCTAATTGCTTTTGCGCCTTATTCAACAAAGCAGCATCACCAGTTTGTAAATACTTAACTATGGTGCGATTAAACTCAATGGTCGTTAAAGAAATAAGTGCCTGATAGCCCTTATATTGCGCTTGGCTTTTACTTAAAGATTCACCAACGTGATACATAGTAGCCAGAAAGATTGCCGCAAAAATACTGATTGCCGAAACAGACAAGCGGGAGAAGCTAGAAACGCGCATGACATGGATGCCTTTAAAATAAATTAAAGGCAATGATCACTTATTATTATGACAGTAAGGTTACACAAATATGACAGATTTATGTAACGAGGTGACGCTGTTAATTATCTCTTAAATTGAGATCAGCTTAAGTAGTAGGCTTTGGAATGGCTTGGTTAACATAAACATCGAAGCGATTTTTTTTCATATTAATGCTCATCGATGGTTTTTTACCAGCCAATGGTGGTGCGTAGCTTGGTCGTTTTACTACTACGCGGTATTTAGCTAATGCTAGCGCCGGTTCAAGTAGCCCATCGGCATCAAGGTCTTCACCAACGAGGGATTGAAAGATACGCATTTCTTTTTTAACCGCGGCCGATTTTTCACGGTGCGGATACATAGGGTCGAGATAGACCACATCAGGTGCGTTAGCTAAGTCCATATTCTCTAAGGAGGTACCGTGAATTAACTGCATATTATTAGCAATATCGGCAACTTCATGATTGAGTTTAGCGCGCTCAATGCCATCATCTAAAAGTGCCGCCACAACAGGCATACGCTCTAATAAGGTAAGTTTACAACCAAGGCTAGCTAACACAAAGGCATCTCTGCCAAGTCCTGCGGTAGCGTCTAAAACATGGGGTTTAAAACCATGTTTTAAACCCACTGCTTTGGCAATGTCTTGACCGCGACCACCACCAAATTTACGTCGGTGTGCGACTGCACCTTCAACAAAATCTACCTTGATGGCGCCCAGTTTAGGTTCGTCTAATTTACACAGTTCCAGTGCGTGATGATGCATTTGCAAAACAAAATCAAGCTCTGGCTGTTTACTGGCAGCGGCAACATGCCCTAGGTAGTTAAACTGCCATTTTTTGGCAAGCCGTTTAGCGTATTCGCTATCGACACTATCTACGTAACCTAAGGCAATGTTGTTTAAGTGTTCGCTGGCAATAGTTGGGCTCATTAGCTTCCTATATGCTTGTCTAAGAAAGACAAGATTTTTTGATTTGACTCTAAAATATTGTCTGCATTATATACCCGTTCCCATTCAAAGTGCAGGATTTCAGTGGGAATTAAAAGGACTTTAGGCAAGGAGAATTAATTTAAGCATAGTCATTCTATGTTTTGAGTCTTTAACGCAGTACAACGTCATTTTAAGCCCATCGGAGAAGCGCTTGAGCCACATCACGTCATCTTTTCTGTGGCTTATAAGACTCTACATGGAGGTGCTATTAGAGAATACAGACGGTACAGGAAGTACCTTATTAGATAATGCAGGAGCAATTACCCTGAGCACATTCTCCTGAATAATCATTCTTTAATCACTGCGCCTACACTGAAAAATTTCACAGATTATTAACAGTCACAGCGTATTCATATTAAAATATAAACACTTGCTCCTTTAATCACACAAAGTAATAATAGATAACTGAATAATTTATATACTTTTTTAATCTCACAGGAAAAACTTTTGTCAATATCAGATGCAGTTAATAAACACATACAGACACCAAGCCCACAACTTTGTGCCGTAACCTTGTTGGGCAATTTAGTCGCAACGCCAGATATTCGTTATCGGGCGAACCCTGCCACCGCGGTGACTGAGATTGTGTTAGCGACATCAAGTAAATGGTTAGAAAAAAGTACGAATAAATATAAAGAGTGGACTAGTTACCATCATGTAAAGGTGGAAGGTGAATTGGTAGAGCAGGCATTACTACATGCCAATAAAGGTGACATTATCTTACTGCATGGTTACTTAAGTAATATAAAACCAACAGCAACGGATAAAAATACTAGTCATTCGGGTATAGTGCACGCTAATTTCGTGCAAAAATTCAGTAAAGGCTATACTCAAGCAATTAACCAAGTGCATTGTAGTGCGCAATTAATATCACAGCCTAAGCTGATGTTAACCGAACAGAATAAAAATATAACGCAAGCTAACATTGTTATCAATCAGCATATTTATAATACCGACAAGCAAGCATGGCAGATTATTTCAATAGAACGAGCCATTCATGCTTGGGGTAAACAAGCACAGTATTTGGCGGAACATGGCAATATTGGCGATGAACTGATGTTAGAAGGAAAATTAAGTTACACCAGCGGTGCTAACAAAGATCAGTTTATTGAGATAAAAAACGTGCATTTATTTAAGGGTACCTAGGCATTCCAAATAAGCAAAAACGAAATCATTAGCAAGACACTGAACTATGGATGACTCAACTCAATGCTTACCGTAAAAAAAATACTACTTTTATTTTTTCCTCTATGCCTGCTGCTATTAACTAACAATGGCAATGCCAATAATAGAGCCAATCAATATCTACTACAAAAAATCGCGCAAGCTCCTCACGTTAAGGGTAAGCAGAGCCAATGGATTCAGCTACTTGAACAACCTGGCAATAGCCAATATTATTATCTTGCTAATCAACAGGGTAAAATTTATCAGCTAGAGCAAGATAACCCGAACAACACTGTTTTATTGCTCGATTTGCAGAATATTTCAGCTAAAGAGCCAATACTGCAACTGAGCGCTTTTACTTTACACCCTAATTTTTCCCTACTTGATCACAACGGTTATGGTACTTTTTATACCGCTCATATAGAGGAATCGATTGATATCAGCAGAGCCAAACGCTTACAAGAGCCTGCCGTCACTATGGAGTTACCTTTTGATGCTGTGGTCACTGAATGGCAATTAACTCCAACAAGGCAAGTCGATATTTCAAGTCAACGTGAAATATTAAGAGTTGCTATTGCCAGCGTAAAAGATGGCATTAAGCAATTGAGCTTTAACCCCTACAGCAAGTCATGGCATGATGATTTTTCTCAGCTCTATATCGCGCTTGCTCAAAATAAAAAATTAAAACAATACCCGCTTTATTCCGGTGCTATTTTACGTATTCATCCACAAAGAGTTGCTACGGGAAATTATAGCGTACCTGATAGCAATCCTTTTTTCGCTAAAGAGAAAATTGAAGATGCCATTTATCTACTAGGTGCTGGACAAATAAGGCAATTTATTTGGCCTGATAAATACTCGAATAAGCTGTTGATATCACATATGTATTACTATAACGATACAAAAAAACATTGGTTATCTTATAGCTATGGCGGGGAAGATTGGCGGAGTTCATCACCTAAAAAGTTTTTATACCAAAACGAAAAACCTCTAACTGCCAATAGCCTGTTAGTGTACCGAGGTCAAAATGCGCCATCCTTGCGCAACAAACTCTTGATGCTCACGAAAAACAAGCAACAATGGCAGCTCAGTTCATTAGAAAATGGTAATTCCACCACTAATTTAGGTGTACAACAACGACAAAAAGCACTATCACCACCGCAACTAGAGTGGCAATTACAGCAAGCCGCATTAATAGCGAATCAGCTGACGCTCTTTCGTGATAACCGTGGTGAATTACTTTTTTTCAATGAAGATACCGGCGCTATATATCAATTATTTCAACAAGATATAATGCAAGGCTATATCCCAGCTAACCATGATATAAACCAAGACGGAATCGGTAGTATAACTTTATTTATTGTTATTTTTCTTGCTTTACTGGCTGGTTATATTTTTTACCAAGTTAACATCCGACAAAACTCAGCGAAATCCTTTGTCCGTAGGGAGTTCGCTAACCTAGCATTTACCGGTGATAAGTCAGCGTTAAATTTATTTAGACGTCACCAACACAAAGCAGAGACCACAATTACCCTAACTGATATTAAGCAGTGTCATCTTTTACTGGGTGATTTAGTTATTGCGACCATTAACACCACGCTTGGTCATGGTTTTAATGACCAACAAGAACAAGCGCTGCGTGAGATATTTCATCAAGAGCAAGTGAATAAAATGGTCGATGGTAAAGTTAGACGCATCAGCTTCAGCATTTATACCGGTGAAAAAGATAAGTACATCATTTGTTTATACCTACGCAAAGGCAGCGATAGAATAACCAAAAACAGTTACTTTGCCGTAGTTGATGATGTTATTAACTGGTGTTGGCAAATTGCTGCGGAGATCAATAGCGAGCATACCGACGAGCGCTCTATAAAACCTAAAATCACTGCCACAGATATTGCCCTAGCAGAGCACAAGACCCATGATGATACGCCACTGCATACACAAGCAGAGATTATTAGACCTGCGACCCACCCTCAGCCTCCTGCAACAGTTAATGGCCGAGCACAAATGACTGAGACAATAATTCCTAAGCAAGATAGTGCTAGCATCACTTTACCTAATCATCATGACACCACAACGATAGAAGCAGCTAAGATCGAAACAGATTTAGTGAATGCCTTAGAAAAATTAGTTAAACTACAGCAACAAGGCTTTTTAAGTGTGGATGAATTTTCCCAAGCAAAAGCCAAGTTGTTAGACAGTTTAAATAAAACAGAGTAGTTCCTTCACTTGGTATAATAATGCTTTCTAAGTTTATCCAATTTTCTTCCCGCGCTGGTACCATTAAAATACTGGCTAGTCTCATCATGATAATGATTGTAATGACTGGCTTATATCAGTGGCTGATACATACACCTGCAGTTAGCTCAAAACTGCCTTTAACGGCTAGCACTACACTTACAGAAGGTGGCTTTAATCTAAGTCAGTGGACAATTGCCTTAGTTGAGAAGCTTAACTGGCAGCAAGAAGAGAGCTCAACCTCTTTTAATACCCTGTTGCTGTTTATATTTTTATCAATGGCAACCAGTATTGGTTTACCTAGACAAATTGCCGCTTTAGTGGCCGGTATTAACTTAGGTGCTTTTATCGGCATGATTATAGCAACCTTGGCCGCAACACTCGGCTGCCTCATTACCTTTAGTATTGCCCGCTATCTATTAAGCGACTTAATTACCGGTAAATACCCAAGTAAGTCGGCAAAATTATCGGCTTTTCTTGGCGAACAAACTTTCTTAAAAGCCATTGTTATTCGTATATTACCCCTAGGTAGTAATTTCCTAACCAATATTATTGCCGGGGTGAGTAAGGTCTCAATGCCCGCTTATGTCAGTGGCTCATTTGTTGGTTTTATCCCACAAATGATGATATTTTCCCTTGCAGGCAGCGGTATACGGTTAGGCGCACAAAATGAGATAATAGCTAGCGTGACCTTATTTGTTATTGCGCTTTTGTTAACTACTTATTTAGTGAGAAAGCATAAAGCACAAGCGAGATAAGGTTAGCTATTCTCTGTCGGTTACCCATACTACAACAAGAGGCTTTGCTCAATTTTATGGTATACGTCTGTCGCATCCACTAAGGATTTTGCCGTCAAAATCTCAACACTATAGACCTCTGTAGTTACGCCATGTTTTTCACGGACTTTACGCAGTAATAAATCAAAGTCGCCATCCCCTGAAAGCAATATAACGGTATCAACTTCGGCTGCAGCCTCCATAATATCTATGGTTATACCAACATCCCAATCACCTTTAGCAGAGCCATCACGACGTTGAATATAAGGTTTGAGCTTTACGTTAAAACCAATATGTTTCAGCGCTTTTTGAAATTTGTGCTGTTGATCATCACTACGTTGAATAGCATAAGCGTTAGCGACGGTAATATCGCCTTGTGCCATCAACTCTTGCCACAATAATCGGTAGTTAAATTGCTTAGAAAAGGCATCTCTAGTGGTGTAATAAATATTTTGTACATCGACAAATACAGCGATTTTTTTCAATGTGAACTCCTAAAATTAAAGGTACTTTTGTGCTCTCAAAGACAATAGATTCAGTGTGCTACCACTTTACCCACAAACCAAGACAATTTTAACTAATGGTGCTAAAATCCCATTTTTATAGCAGTTTATTTATTCGAGCGATACAAAATGTTGGCTTTACGTTCTTTTTTCTATTTTTTATTAAAATACCCGCTTAAGTTACTGGTCCGTAGTAAAATTATTACTGACAGTCATAGTATTACTGAGCAGGCAAGTCAGCCTATTTTTTATATCGTTCGTCATAAATCAGCCTCAGATCTCTTAACATTACAGCATGCTTGTAAAAAGCAGAATCTGCCTGACCCTCTTGGGCAAGTAACCATTAATGGTAAGGTTTTTCAACGCACACTTTGTTTGGCAAAACCAACACCACTGTTTTCGTGGCGCAAAGCTGGTAAAACGACGGCAACCGAACAAGGCGTAGAACTTTTAAAGCAGCATGATCTTGATGAAAACCTCGATGCAAAATTGATTCCTGCCAACTTAATATGGGGTCGTACACCAACCAAAGAGCGAAAAAACCTCAATATTGGTACCTTGCTTGCGGATCAAGAGTCGCCAAATTGGTTACGTAAGTTTTTTATCGTGCTTTTTTTAGGTCGCGATACCTTAGTACGTTTTAGTGAAGAGTTTTCTTTTAGAAACATCTCTGAAAATCATGGCACTGATGAAGTCGCGGCTCATAAATTTTTACGCGTGGCTCGCTTTCATTTTCATCGTCAAACCATTGCCGCAAAAGGCCCAAGATTAATGCATCGCAAGCAAATGTTCACCGCATTGTTTGCCAACCCTTCAGTAAAACGCATCATCAGTGACGAAGCAAAAAGTAAAAAAATCCCCGAAGCCGATGTAAAAAAACAAGCACTAGCCATGATGAATGAAATTGCTGGTGACTACAGTGTCTCTTGGGTACGTTTTGGTGAAATTATTTTGCATTGGTTATGGGCGCGTTTATACAGCGCCATTAACGTTAGTAATGCCAAGGTATTACGTAAATTAGCACAAGACGGTCATGAAATAATTTATGTGCCATGTCATCGTAGCCATATGGATTACTTATTACTTTCTTACGTTATCTTGCAAGAAGGCCTAGTAATGCCGCGTATTGCCGCGGGTATTAACTTAAACTTTTGGCCGGCAGGCACCGTTTTTAGAAAAGGCGGCGCCTTTTTCATTCGTCGTAGCTTTGGTGGTAACCGTTTATATTCAACAATTTTCCGTGAATATTTAGGGCTTTTATTTGAACGTGGCTATGCCGTTAAATATTACACCGAAGGTGGCCGAAGCCGTACCGGCAGATTATTAGCACCGAAAACCGGCATGTTGGCGATGACCATTCAAAGTTTACTGCGTGGTATTGATAGACCGCTAACCTTAGTACCCGTTTACTTAGGCTATGAGCACGTGATGGAAGTCGGCACTTACCATAAAGAATTAAGTGGTGGCGAGAAAAAAGGCGAGTCGATGTTTGGCGTACTAAAAGCCATAAAGAGCTTACGTAACTATGGTAATGGTTATGTAAACTTTGGTGAGCCAATGAATATTAACGAGTTTTTAAATAAACAAGTACCTGACTGGAAAGATGCAATAGACCCTATTGACCCACAGAAACCGAGCTGGTTAACGCCGACAGTCAATGTGCTTGCTAATCAAGTAATGGAAAATATCAATAAGAGTGCTGCGTTGAACGGCGTCGCATTAACGGCTTTGATCTTACATGCCAGCAAAAATAAAGCCTTATCTAAAATTGAGTTAGAAACGCAGCTCGATTTTTTCTTAAATTTACAACGCCAAGCACCTTTTAGTGAGCAACTGACCATTCCAGAAGAAACCGGTGCCCAGTTACTCGCCCATGTTATTTCACTCAATAAAGTGACTATTACCGAAGATAGCTTTGGTAGCTTGGTATCACTTTCTGATACCGCCAAGCTAGAAATGCGCTATTACCGTAATAATATTTTACACACCTTTGTACTGCCGGCACTTATTTGTCGTTTACTCGATAGACATAACAAAATTAATCAAGACGAGTTAGTTAGCAAGGTACAAGCGTTAATGGCCTTACTCAAAGATGATTTATTTTTATATCAAGATAGCGAACAAGTCGCTAAACAAACTGAACAAATATTAGCCACTTTACAAGCAAGTGATATCACTAAACTAAGCAAAGCCGGTTTTTGGTCGCTAACTGACGATATGGTACTGCTTAGCCAAGTTCACGCTATGGCAGAGTGTGTTGATGAAAGCTTGCAGCGCTTAGCAATTATCACTTCCCTAGCCAGTCGCTTAGCGCCGTTAAGTAAACGTGATTTAGAAACTAAAGTCGTCGCTATTGCCAAACGATTATCGGTATTAAACAATATTAATGCGCCAGAGTTCACCGATAAGCGTGCGCAATCAACGTTGATCGCGAGTATCCGTGAGCAAGGTTATATTGAAATAAATGATGATGGTTTATTGATCGCCAGCGGTAGCATGGCTGAGATAAAGGCGACCGTGATTAACTTGGTCGATATTGAGGTATTACAAAGTATCGCCCGTTAAATATTCCAGCGCTATTTGAACCATTTTAAAAACACCATTGTATATTGAACCAGTGGTGCTTTTTTTGGTCTATAGCTTTACTTATTACCACTGTTACTATCATTAAAAGCATGAATACTCTGTGTTAAAGGGATCTTACACTGCCATTACTGTCTCGGTAATACTGCACTTATTGCTATTAATTGCCTTAATTTACGGTGCAATGAACTCTCCTAAGGTTATCAAGCAAGAACAGCCTAAAGTCACCGTAATTAAAAGTTTTTTATATACTGCTCCTAAGATAATTATAGCTAAAAAAGTGGTACAAAAAGAAATAACCACTGAAGCTGTTGTCACGGAAATAAAACTACCAAAAAATACTGAGCCCAAAAAGAAACCACCTAAAAAGATAACTTCGAATCTCCCCGTAACTGTTCCCGTAAATAAAGCTCCACCTACACAAGTTACTAATGCAGTTAAAAGTGTAACTGTAACAACTACTAATAAGGTGGCAGGAACGAATCGTAGTGGTTTTTCTAGCTATGATCGCTTATCTCGCCTTAGAAATAAATTAGACCAGCAACAACGCGACCAAGCTTTTGCTGAGTTAACACAAAAGCGCTCAGCCTCAGTCATGGATGGCGAGCCCTTGCCTGTGCCAAATGCCTTAGTGCCACTGACGGTTGATCAGCAACATAAACTCAATACCAGCACTTCTCATGTTGGCTCAATTACTAAAAATGACAATGGCACTTGTACCATTCAGCGCGAACAAATATTAGGTAGCCCGGTAGCAGCGACAACGTCTTATTTTGCTTGTGGCGAGAGTAAATTCGATAAGAGTTTTAGAGAACATATGCAGAAGGTACAAGCTAAGCTAGCGATTAAAGGATAAAGACTAAAATCACTTTTCTTCTTGGCTCTTTTTTTCCAATAAAGCGATAAAATCTTCTTGAGCTACAGGTTTTGACCAATAATAGCCCTGCCCCATATCACAGCCTAATTCTGCCAGCATATCTGCGGTGGCTTTATCTTCAATGCCCTCAGCAACATTGGTAATGCTCAAGCTTTTACTCATGCCTATTATCGCTTTAACTATCTGTAGTTCATTACTTGAATGGCAGATATTCTTAACAAAAGAACGGTCTAGTTTAAGGGTACAAACATTAAATTTGGTTAGATAACCTAGATTAGAATAGCCAGTACCAAAGTCATCAATGGCAAATGAGATGCCGAAAGAGCGCAATTCATTAATTTGCTTCTGAATATAATTGATATCATCCATCAACATAGATTCAGTAAGCTCTAATTCTAAAAAATGTGCTGGTAAGTTGGCCTTTGTAAGAGCGCTCAGGGTATGGGTGGCAAGGTTACCGCGTTTAAAATCTTCTGCTGATAAATTAACCGCAATGCATAACTTATTGAAACCTAGCTCATGCCATTGCTTACAAGCGATAACTGATTTTTCGATGACCCAATGCGTGATATCAGTGATTACTCCTGCTTGTTCCGCTAAAGGAATAAACACCGTTGGCGGTACAAAGCCGTGTTCTGAACTAATCCAGCGTATTAATGCCTCGGCACCCGTTATTTGCTCTGTCGTTAAGTCAATCTTGGGCTGAAAATGTAGAATTAGCTCATTATTACTAATAGCATTTTTTAATGCTTTGGTTAGTTGCAGCCTTTCTTGTTCTTGCTTTGCCATTGCTTGGTCAAAAAAATTAAAATCAGCTTTACCCGCTTCGCCTTTAGCATGCATTGCTAAGTGGGAGTTATGCCGCAACTCTTCCATGGTACTACCATCAAAGGGAGCAAGGGCAATACCAATGTTAGCTTGTAGCGCAACGTCAAAGTCCGTTACATGATAGGTTTGTGAACAAACATGCTGCATTTTCTCCGCAAAGGTTCTGATACCACGGTAATCAATGGAGTGTATTAAAATAACAAATTCATTTTGCTGAAACCGATAAACAACCGTCTTGTCATTGGTAAAAGATAGCAAATTTTTTGCTAGTAGTTTAAGTGCTTCATCACAAATACTATGGCTATAGTTCATCCGTATTGAATGTAAATTACCCAGATTCAAGGTGATAAAAGCTAAAATATGGCCTGACGCTTTCTGTTGTTTTAGCTGCTCGACAAGATCAATTTTACAAGCGTTTTCATTGGGTAGTTGGGTTAGCTGATCAAAGCGACTACTTCTTCTTAATTGGCCAATGGCAGCCTCTAACACAGCATTTGTTTGCAAGATGTATTTGAATCGTTTTCTTATATCGGCAAAGATAAAAAACACCCCGACAGAAAAGCAGGTCAGCAGAACAATATAACTAAAGACTCGCCCCCACATGGGTAATGTTGCGAAGAGTTCAGCTCCCGCCAAAAAGCCTTGGCTATGAGCAAAAGCGAAGAAACATAAAGCACTAACAAGATAGACAAACAAAGAGATAAAGATCAACTTACCCGATAACACTATGGCAAGCATCAATAGGCAGGGAAAACCAAAGACAATGGTGTCAAATATGCCGTTGCCTAACCAACAGGCATAAGTAATAAAGACGGCGATAGACCATAACACCATACCTGCTATTACACTGCAGGTATCAGGAGAGGCCCAAAAGTAAAACACCACTAAAAGGCTAATCGATGAAAACATCGCTAAAGCTAACATTGATAGGCCAGTAGAAATCAATTCATTAAGCAGTAGTAGAATAAGAATAGTCAGCAAAATTTTCAGCGTTAATCTAAGCCGATTAACTTCTGCTTGTGGTGAAAATAGCGTAATTGAAGAACGCCTTGCCTCATCAGTTACTGCCATTACACTGATTTCCCAGCATTCTCTGGCTTAGCAAGATCACGACTAAAAGCTAAATAAAGTGCTTTATTGGTCGATTTATCTTTTTTCACCTGATACATGGCTTTATCTGCGGCTCTAATGAGCTCTAATAAATCCAGTTGCTCATCTGGATAAAAGCTGACTCCCATACTGGCCGTAACAAAAACAGTTTTATTATGCTGAGATAAATGCAGCGGTTTACTTAATTGTGCAGCCAATTTGGCACAGACATTAGTCACTTCTTTTTTAGTGGCATTAGGCAAGACAATGACAAACTCATCGCCGCCCCAGCGCGATAATACATCGGCCTTTCTTAGGCTTTTCATTAATTGACTGGCAACATGAATCAGTACCTCATCACCGGCATCATGACCAAAGATATCGTTTATCGGCTTAAAATCATTCAAATCCATCATTATCAGCGCAAATGCGACCCCGGTGACAGTAAGTTGTTTTAAATGCTGCTCTGCAGCTTGACGATTAAGTAAATTAGTTAAATTGTCATAATTAGCTTTTTGATCAAGTAATGATATTTGTTGTTTCCGTTTGGAAATATCGTGTAGGGTGATTTGATAGTTTTCTTGAAAGTCATCAGTTATTAGTTGAGTAACCACCACTTGCACCCACATTTTTTCCTCTTGATGCGAGTCTAATTCTAATTCTGCCACCGCAGACTCATCATTAGCAAAAGCAATTTGGATCTGTTCATGCAATTCTTTTTTTAAAATAAAAAGGTCTTGTAAATAATAACCATAATTTTTTTTCAAGGGTAATTTCAGCTTGTTAATCAGCTGCGAAAACGTCTCATTATAAAGCAGAATATCGCCCTGTGGCTCCACTAACACAATCGCTGAAGTGGCATTTTCAAATAGCATTCTAAATCTTGATTCTAATACCTGTACTTCACTTCTAAGACTTTTTTCCCTGATCATTTGTTGCTCGGCTTTTGTTAGCAAACCATTAACATCATCAGCTAACTGACCTATTTCACTCTTTTGATGTGATGAAGGTTTACTTATTCGCTCTGGCGTTCCTGGGTGGATTGCATGCAAAGCTTTACCAATACTCAAAATAGGACGGGTAATTACATAATAAGTAACAAAAATAGAAATAGCGGTGATGATCAGCGCTTCAATAGCGACCACAGCAGTATTAGTCGCACTTATATTACTGGCTATAGCAGCAAGGTGTTCGTCATTTGCCTTTACAAAGAGCACGCCAACACTTCTTTCTTTTTGAAAAGGTGAAAACAAGACAAATTCAAGCATAGCTGCCGATTCTTGATAGTTAGCACTTTTCACCATAAGCACATCCGTTTTAATGGCCGCAGCAGTAATAAGATCATTACTAATCAAACCATTAATAACTTCTTGGGCCAGTTCTTCATCGCCTAAATAACTGGCGATCGAGGCTGTCGGAGAAACCGTATTATATAATTGCTTAATACTCTGCTCACCCAGTATTTTCTCATTCAAAAAAGTGAAACGATAGAAAAGCTGGGTAGTAATAAGCCCAACAATGACTGCTGTAAAGACAATAACAACTGCCAATCGAATAACTAAGCCAGATTTATTCATTTAATATATAAACCACTTTTAGATCGTCTGTGATTAGTGACTGCGGTACATAACCAATCGCTTGCTCGTTGGCTATGATAAAGGCAATTAAGTCATTTTCATTGGGCTGAAATACCGCGACGCGCTTTCTACCGGTAAAGCGTAATCGAGACCAATAGGCGTTAACACGAGATAAAGGCATATCAACAAGATTTTTATAAAAATCAACTTTGATCTTATGATCACCCTTAAGCTCGACCGGTATGGCCTTACTATCATTCGGAAAGGCAACATACTTACCCATAAATAGGTCAATCAACTCCGAGCGAGATAATTCATCAACAGGGTTTGCTTTATTAACGACGACAGCAAGCGGCTCTTGTGCCAAAACTGAAACACTCAAGAGTGTCAGTATTATCATGGTGAAAGCCTGCTGAAACTTATTCATCAGTACACCATACTCAAGGTCAGTAAAAAGGTATTAACACTTTCCGCAACATCATGCTGATCAGGCTTATTTAACCATAAAGTACTGCCACCCTCTTTTAAACTTGTGTAGTTCCATTGTAATGATGAAGCCATATAGCTAGTAATATCCCAACGCCAGCCTAAAGAAACCGTTTCTTGATTTGTTGCATAAAAGTTCAATAAATCACCTGTAGCGTGAATAACGTCTTCTAGTGCCTGGTGATTGACTCCGGGCTCGTCAAAAACATAATTATCAGAGACAGTAACAGCATAAATGCCATAAAGTTGATGAGCATTATTGAGCTGGTATGACAAAGCTGCATAGCCACTGGTTATTTTGGGAATTACCGTACTAGCTGATTTTATTTGCGACATTTCGGCTGAAGCCAACCAGTTGCCCCACTGATATTGGCCGCTTAATGAGGAATAGTCGACTTCTCGCCCTTTCATTAATAATGACAGGGAAAAACCTTGTGAGTTAGGCCATAAAAAATCGGGGATTTCATTGATATTAGCCGCTAAAGAAGCATTAGTTAGTGGTTCACTGGCAATTGTGACTTGGCTATATTTAGCGTGCACTATCCAGTTAAAGTGATCGAAGGACAGCGCGATACCAAGAATATCTTCAATTTTAATATCTACCAAAATGGTGTTAGCCGCAATATCTGCGTCACTTTCGCCGATAAATAATTTGGTTTTAAATATCCCGCCTAAGGCTCTTCGGCTATAAGTAACATCAAGTCCATCAATACTACGGTAAGGAACAATGCCATAAATCTCATTGGGTGCTGTCGCCCAAATATAAGAAAAATCGACATCTCGATATTCGGTCAATAAAAAAATATCTGGCGCTGTTCGGCCGAGCCTGAGGATCCAATTGGTATTCACTTCATAACGTAGAAAAGCAAGGGTGGTATATCTATCGAATGATGGCTCGGGTAAGTCTCTTAATACCACTTGAAAAACTGCATCAAAGTTTGCAGAGATAGACCAGTCAACTTGCAAGCCAAGTAATGTATGCTGCTTAAAATCAATGTCACCAGAATAAACAGCATCATTAGAGCCAACACTTTTCCGGTAGCCATGATGATCAGAATCAGAATAAACCGCACCTAGAGTGGCAAAAGCACTAAATTGCAATTGATCACTTCCTGTTGCACTGTTGCTCTCATCTGCTGCCACATGGGCGGCAAAGACTAAGAAGACAAAACATAAACAGTTTTTGTATTGTGCGAACATACAAACAGCCAACAGGTAAGGACTAATATAAAATATATATCAACATTACCGATTATTCAATGTGGTGCACACCGGCATAAAACATAAAACACAATAAAAACAGTAAGTAACAGTTTAAATAGATTATTAAAACCAGCTATTTAT
>JALJPA010000005.1 GCA_022969215.1 Colwellia sp.
CGCTCAAGTTGGCGCTGTTAGCAAAGACCAAAACTCAAACCTTTTACCTAGACAGTAAGCGATTAACCAGCAACCTTGTACAAGAAAATTCAAAAGTTTTACTAAAAACAATCAAGAGTATCGCACCTGATATTGTTTTCTTGTGTGATGATAATGCGATTAAACTACTTATTAAAGAGCTGTTATTACAACAACAAAAGGTCGTTATTCTTGGTGTTAATGCAAACCCAAGGCAATACGTTAGTATTCAGCTTTTTCCAGTTTTAAAGGGTGTTTTGGAGCGGCCATTATACTTTCGAGCTATTCTCGAGTTAAAGAAATTCTACCCGCATGCTACTAAAGTCACTATATTAATGGACAATACGGTTACCTCAAACATAATAAGAAAAAAGCTCTTTGCTGATAAAACTGTACACCATGACGGGATCACCGTTGACTATAAACAAGTGGCGACTTTCCAACAGCTGAAGACATTTATTAATCAAATCAATAATCAACCCGATCATCAATTGTTTGTGACAACGTTATTTAATTTAACTGACCCAAAAAATGCTGAAAAAAAATCTTACGATTCAGTACTTAACTGGCTGAATAGACATTACCAAAAGCCCCTTTTCAGTTTTTGGAAAACAAAAGTAAGAGAACATCTCATATTGGCAGCATATGGCCCTTCTGAAGAAGAGCAGGGGCGGGCGGCTGCTAGTATGGGCAATGATATTTTACTGGGAAAAAAAGTGGCATATCAATTTGTTACCCCGCAAAATGGCTTGTTATATATCAGTCAAAAACAATTGGATAAATTTGATCTGAAAATACCGACTATTTATATATCGCCTGAACTCACTATTTATCGGTAGTTGAGCATAGGTTTTATTTAATTAAACCAGCGTACATTCATTTGGTTTACCTCAGTTAGCCAGAATAGTAACCATCATGACATCAGCCTATAATTGTTTACTCATATCAATATCGCTCTGACCATATATTTATTGCTTTTAGGGAAAATCATAGCGGTATTATTTTCGGCTACCACCATGAATGGACATTACTCTGTTTTGGTAACGTTTCCTCAAAAAAAGCACTGATTTGTCATTATCACTATCAATGGAACAACGGCGATGAATTAGAGCGGAATAAAGTTGCACTTGAAGAATATGTTGGAATTATTATCCATTTATTATCCCACAACACTTCAGGTGTTTTAGCGGCTATGGAAACTCACTTAAATATCGCCAAGATACACTTCGTCGCTCTGCTAATGTCTTAGAAAAAAGTTAGCTGAAAAAGGAGTCTTCCAGTGTCATTGTCGTGCTACAGTTTATAATTAGTCGATTCTCGTTTAACAAGTCTAGGAATGTGTTTATAGTTGCTGTTTTTATTCATGTCTGCTTGCTTAGCTGTTAATTCAAGTCCTATATTGGTGGCTTGCATGGCCATTTCTTCAATGGGGTAATTGAGTGTGCTCAGTTTTGGTCTTGAATATCTTGACAGTAATACATCATCGAAACCGAGTACGGAAATGTCTGATGGCACTTTAAAACCATTATCTTCTAGGGTCGAAATTGCCCCTATTGCCATGGCATCGTTATAAACAAACAACGCAGAAAAACGCTTGCCTGAGGCTAGTAATTTTTGCGTGGCCATTTCACCGCCTTGCAGTGTTGGCTCGCCATATTCAATTAGGCTTTCTTCAATATCAACACCAGCGGACTTAAGTTCTTGTTGAAAACCCTGTAGCCTAAGTAGTGGATCGTCTATTTGATGTTTACTGGAAATACAGGCAAAGCTTTGATGATTTAAGGCTAATAAATGCCGCGCGGCGATTTTACCCCCCTCAAGATTGTCTAACCAAACACAGCGCTGTGCGATTTCTTCAATATAGCGATCAATGAGTACTAAGCCAGGGACTTTATTGGCCAAATCAATTAAGGCTTGATCCGATAATTTTTTGCTATGCACCACCATGACATCACAGCGCCTTTCAATAAGTAAATTGATGGCCCGCATTTCTGTTTCTGCACTGACTAGTCCGGTACTTAATAATAATTGCATGTTCTTTTGTCGGGCTACTTGCTCAACACCATTCGCTAATGAGGCAAAAAACGGGTCAATTAAATCAGGAATGACCACACCCAAGGTTGTACTCTTTTGTGTGACTAAAGCACGCGCATTGGCATTAGGGGTGTAGTTTAAGTCTTTCACCACCTTTAATACATTTTCAATGGTCTTTTTACTGACTTTTGGACCATTGTTTAATACGCGTGAAACGGATGCCACTGAAACACCAGCGATGCGAGCTACGTCTTTTATTGTTGCCATAGGGTAAATGTTTACATTGTTTGTTTTAGTTGGATACCTAGTAAATATACACTATTCAATAGCTATTCACCAAGATTATAGTTGCTAAAAATAGATCTTGCACACAAAAGGGTAAACGTTTACCCTTGATTTTAAGTTTTCACTTATTCATTTTTAAAAATATTATGGCTGTAGAATTTGACCCAACGGAACACCCGCATAGAAGATATAACCCGCTTATTGATGAATGGGTGTTGGTTTCTCCTCACCGAGCAAAGCGACCTTGGCAAGGGCAGGTAGAAAAGCTTGATGAGCAGCAAAGACCGGCCTACGACAAAGACTGTTTTTTATGTGCCGGTAATACTCGCATAAATGGTGAAGTTAACGATGACTATAAAGATACCTTTGTTTTTACTAATGATTTTGCCGCGATAAAACAAGATACTCCTATCGTGAGAAGTGATGACCCACTTTTTAAAATGGCCACAGAGCAGGGTGAAAGTCGTGTTATCTGTTTTTCACCGGATCATAGCAAAACCCTGCCTGAGTTATCAGTAGAGGATATTTATCGACTTGTTGATACTTGGCAAAGTCAATGTGAAGAATTAGGGCAAAGCTATACCAGTGTGCAGGTCTTTGAAAATAAAGGCAGTATTATGGGCTGTTCTAATCCGCATCCCCATGGACAAATTTGGGCGCAACAGCAATTACCAACCTTGGTAATGAAAAAACAAAAAGCTCAATTGGCTTACTTTGAGCAACATGGCAGCAATTTATTGCAAGATTATGTAAAGAGAGAAGTCGAAAATAAAGAACGCATTGTGGTGATAAATGATGATTGGCTAGTTGTCGTACCTTATTGGGCAGCATGGCCGTTTGAAACTTTATTGCTACCACGTTTTACCGTGTCACGTATAACTGAGCTAAATGCAGCGCAAAAGTTATCCCTCGCTGATATTCTTAAACAAATCACCATTAAATATGACAATTTATTTGAGTGTTCTTTCCCTTATTCCATGGGTTGGCATGGTGCGCCTTTTGATGGCCAACAACATGATGAATGGACTCTGCATGCCAGTTTCTTCCCGCCACTATTAAGATCGGCCACAGTGCGTAAATTTATGGTTGGTTATGAAATGATGGCTGAAGCACAAAGAGATCTTACTGCAGAGCAAGCAGCTAAAAGGTTACGTGATGTATCAGTTGTTCATTATAAGGAAAAAAACTAGTGCCAGAATCACAAAATATTGAGCAAAAAGAACTTGCCCTGCAATTATTTGAACAACAATTTAAACGCTCAGCTGAGCTAGTTTGTCATGCCCCAGGTCGAGTCAATTTAATTGGCGACCATACTGATTACAATGACGGCTTTGTTTTGCCCGCCGCTATTAATTACGGTACCACTATTGCTGTATCAGCTCGCGAAGATAATGTCGTTAAAGTGTATGCCCATGATTGTGAACAACAAACTAATGAATTTAGCTTGACTGAGATAGTGTTTGATCAGCAGATGATGTGGAGTAATTATGTTAAAGGTACCTTACAAGCATTGATGAAAAAGCACCCTGAAATTAAAGGCGCAAACCTAGTGGTTACCGGTAATGTGCCGCAAGGTGCTGGTTTAAGTTCATCGGCCAGTTTTGAAATTGCCATCTTAAAAGCCTTTACTCAGCTTTATCAATTAGATTTAGATGGTGTTAATGCCGCGCTTATTGGCCAGCAAGCCGAGAATGATTTTGTTGGTTGTAACTGTGGCATTATGGATCAACTTATCTCAGCCATGGGCCAGCAAGGTCATGCTATGTTACTTGATTGCAAAGACCTATCTTTTGAAGATGCGCCTATTCCTGATGACTTAATGCTGTTTATTGTTAATTCTAATGTAAAACGTGGCTTGGTCGATAGTGCCTATAACTTAAGACGTCAGCAATGTGAAGCGGTGGCCAAGTACTTTGGTGTTTCTGCTTTGCGCGAAGTCACGATGGCACAGCTTAATGCTGCTGAAGATAAAATTGAACCAGAATTGTTCAAACGTGCCCGTCACGTTGTTAGTGAAAATACTCGTGCCGTAAATACCTTAAAGGCGTTAAAAGCCAATGATATGGCAACAATTAGTGCCGAGATGAAGGCATCTCATGTTTCTTTGCGTGATGACTTCGAAGTTACTACCAAGGAAATGGATGGTTTAGTCGAAATGATTGATAGTGTCTTGGGGACAAAAGGTGGTGTTCGCATGACTGGCGGTGGTTTTGGTGGTTGTGTTGTCGCCTTAGTGCCAACGGCTTTGGTCGAACAGGTAAAAGATGTTGTTAACAGCAACTACGAGAAGGAATTTGGTTTAAAACCTAGTATTTATCTATGCAATGCAAGCCAAGGGGCATTTAGATAATTGACTGAATAGTAAATCGTGAATCGAATAAAATTTCAATGAATACAACTAGCGCAAAAATATAATTATAATTACAAGTATAACAAAAATAAAGGGTTACAAATTATGGAATTTACCAATAAGTTGGGGACAATAGATAGCACCATTTTTATTGTTTATGTCATAGGGCTGTTGTGTCTTGCCTTGTGGGTTTCTCGCAATGATAAAAAAGAAGGTGCAAATACTGAAGATTATTTCTTAGCCAGTAAATCTTTACCTTGGTGGGCTATTGGCGCCTCTTTAATTGCCGCCAATATTTCGGCTGAACAAATTATCGGTATGTCTGGCTCTGGTTACGCCATTGGCTTAGCGATTGCTTCCTATGAGTGGATGGCCGCCATTACTTTAGTATTAGTGGGTAAATATATGCTGCCTATTTTCCTGAAAAATAACATTTTCACCATGCCGCAATATCTTGAGCAACGCTTTGATAATAAGGTGAAAACGACCATGGCCATCTTCTGGTTGGCGGTATACACCTTTGTTAACTTAACTGCAGTGTTATGGTTGGGTGGTATGGCCATTGAAACCGTTGCGGGTGTCGATTGGATGTTCGGCATGATATTTTTAGCCGTTTTCTCAGTGGCTTACTCTTTATATGGAGGCCTAAAGGCGGTTGCTTTTACCGACATATTACAAGTGGTGTTATTAGTGTTTGGTGGTCTGTTACTGAGTTATCTAGCGCTAGATGCGGTTGCTGATGGTCAAGGGATGTTAGTTGGTTTTGGTATTCTTACTGAACAAATGCCTGAGCATTTTGACATGATATTAAGTCCTGAAAATGAACATTACATGAGCTTGCCAGGTATCTCGGTATTACTTGGCGGCATGTGGGTAATGAATTTTAGTTACTGGGGTTTTAACCAGTATATTATTCAGCGTGCTTTAGCCGCTAAAGATCTTAAAGAAGCGCAAAAAGGTATTGCTTTTGCTGCCTACCTTAAATTGCTTATGCCGATTGTTGTGGTCTTACCCGGCATTGCCGCGGTTGTTCTTTATCCAACATTAACCACACCAGACCAAGCTTATCCTTCAATGATGGCAATGTTGCCTGTTGGTATCAAAGGTTTAGTTTTTGCTGCCTTGGTTGCTGCCATTGTTTCTTCACTTGCTTCAATGACCAATAGTATTTCTACTATCTTTACCATGGATATTTATAGCCAATTTAAACCTAATGAAAGTCAACGTCACTATGTACATATTGGCCGTATTGCTGCGTTAGTCTCATTATGTATTGCCTTAATAGTCGCTCAGCCATTATTGGGTGAATTCGACCAAGCGTTCCAATATATTCAAGAATTTACCGGTTTCTTTACTCCCGGCATAGTGGTGATATTTGTTCTGGGTATGTTCTGGAAACGTGCAACCTCAATGGGCGCATTATCAGCCGCCTTAGGCTCAGCGGTATTTTCGCTAATACTTAAATTTGCTTGGCCTGAACTACCGTTTATGGACCGTGTTGGTTTAGTATTTTTACTCTGTTTAGCGCTTTGTTATTTTGTCTCTATGGCAGGTAAACCGCCTACGACAGATAACAGTGTTGATTTATCACAAGTGAACTTTGATACCACTAAGTCATTTAATATCGCAGCCATTGGTGTCGTGCTTATTCTTACCGCTTTATACGCTACTTGGTGGTAAACAGGTTATATGCCACAAAGTGGTAATAAAATATAAATATTAAAAGGCCAAGTCATTGGCCTTTTTAACTTTTTAAGGACAAAAAATGAAAGTATTAGTCACCGGTGGGGCAGGGTATATCGGCTCCCATACGGTTTTATCGTTATTAGAAAATAATTATGACGTTATCGTTTATGATAATTTAGCTAACTCAAGTCTTGAGTCTATTGACCGGGTTGAAAAGCTCACCGGAAAGAAAGTTGAGTTTGTCGAAGGTGATATTTGCGATAAAGAGAAATTAAGCCAGCTATTTAAACAATCTGCTATTGATGCCGTTATTCACTTTGCTGCACTTAAAGCCGTTGGTGAATCAGCAGCAATACCATTAAGTTATTATCAAAATAATGTCCATGGCACCGTTTGTATACTGGAAGTTATGCAGCAACACCAGGTGCATAATTTTATATTTAGTTCGTCTGCCACCGTTTACGGTGAAGAAAATGACGTGCCTTATGTGGAAACAATGAAGTTGGGTACTCCTTCTAGCCCCTATGGTGCTAGCAAAGTTATGGTTGAGCGTATACTGGCCGATTTAGCGCTCTCGGATAACAAGTTTAGAGGCGTATCCTTACGTTATTTCAACCCGATTGGTGCTCACGAAAGCGGCAATATAGGGGAAGACCCTAAAGGTATTCCCAATAACCTTTTACCTTATGTAGCCCAAGTTGCCGTAGGTAAGCGTGACAAACTCAGTATCTTTGGTGATGATTACCCCACTAAAGATGGTAGCTGCGAACGTGATTATTTACATGTGATGGATTTAGCGCAAGGCCATGTGGCAGCTTTAGATTGGTTAAACCGTCACAGTGACTTTAGGGGGGTTGAAGCTTTTAATTTAGGTACCGGTAATGGGGTTTCAGTTTTTGCTATTGTTAAGGCCTTCGAGCAAGCCATTAATAAAACAATCCCCTTTGAAGTATCACCAAGAAGAGCTGGGGATCTGCCGGCTTTTTGGGCCAATGCTAGCAAAGCAAATAAAGAGCTGAATTGGCAAGCCAATCGAAGTCTTGAACAAATGATGACTGATACTTGGCGCTGGCAATCAAATAATCCAAATGGGTTTTTAGTTTAATGACTCACTTGGCAACCGAGCTGGAAACAGCAACAGAATCGGAATCAGAGGTGGTAACAGAGTTGGAGTCAGAGTTAGCAACAATTACATTGACCAATGACTATGGCATGTCAGTTGAAATCATTAATTTTGGTGCTCGGATTAAATCAATTAAGTTTCCGGTCAACGATAATCCAACGGAAATGATATTGGGTTATGCCTCGGCAACCGATTACTTAACGGATGAATTTTATTTAGGGGCAACTTGTGGCCGGGTGTGTAATCGCATTGCTGGTGGTAAGTTTGAGCTTGCCGGTCGTCAATATCAGTTACCCTTAAATGATGGTGAAAACAGTTTACACGGTGGTGATAACAATTTTTCTTTACGTTATTGGCGATTATGTAAGGGAACACTCACTAATAGTTCGGCAACTTTATCTCTCGTTTCGCCACACGGAGATCAAGGTTTTCCAGGAACTATTGAGTTGGCTGTTACTTATCAATTGAGTGCTGACAATAAACTAAGCATACAATACTTGGCCAATACCGATTTAGCCACGCCAATAAACTTAACCAATCACGCATACTTTAATTTGGGTGAAAAAGACTGCCAATCTTTATATTTACAAATGATGTCTTCGGCATTTCTTGAAACTGACTCAGCCAATATACCTACGGGTAATATTATTTCAGTAGCGGGAACAGATTATAACTTTAGAGAGCCTGCCGCTATTGGCTATCGACAACAGCATACTGAAGATGAATCGCTTAAAACAAAAAACGGTTATGATCACTGTTTTGTTTTGGATAACACGCCGTTCGAGCAGCCTAAGGCAATCCTTACTTCATTAAAAAATCAAATAAGTTTGTCTGTTTATACCGACCAAGCAGCAATACAGCTTTATACGGGATATTACTTAAGTGGCAAGTTTAGCTCCTATCAGGGCGTATGTTTAGAAGCACAAAATTATACCGATGCTGATAACAACAAACATTTTCCCAGTAATATTTTACAGCCAAATCAACAATATCAGCGGGAAATAATTTATGAATTTGAGTCGATAAATTAGCTGAGTCATAATTTTTAATGTCTTTATTATGTGACATATCATGAATTAGTCATGCACTGGCTTTTTGTTAGTCAATAAACCTTAAAAAAACCAGAGTCAAATTGGTTAAGTGAAAGGCTATCAAATACAGCGCTTTACACGAGAGTAATAAATATGAGTAAGTTAACACCTATCCCTAAAACCATGCCAAAAATAATCTTTGGTACTAGTAGTTTAGGTAATCTTTTTGTTGAGTTAGACAGCGAAATTAAAAAGCAACTAGTTCAAGCTGCAGTTGAGGCTAGCACTGAAATTCCTTTATTTGACAGTGCAGGTAAATATGGTGCAGGTTTGGCTCTAGAGTCGTTAGCTACGGGGCTAAAAGCACTAAACATAGCTCCTGATGCTGTTAAAATTAGTAACAAACTTGGCTGGAAACGTGTGCCGCTTACAAGTGATGAGCCAACATTTGAGCCCGGTGCTTGGATAAATCTTAAGTACGATGCAGTTCAAGATATTTCTTATCAAGGGATTCTTGATTGCTACCGGCAAGGCAATGATTTACTTGGTGATTATGAAGCGAAAATAGTCTCAATTCATGATCCTGATGAATATCTAGCTAACGCTGAAGATGAAGTTGATTTAGCAAAACGTAAACAAGATATTCTTCATGCGTATAAAGCACTGATGGAGTTACGTGATGAAGGTAAAGTTGAGTCGGTTGGTGTTGGCGCAAAAGATGTTAGTGTTATTGATTTTATTAGCGATAATGTTCAATTAGATTGGGCTATGTTCGCTTGCTCAATAACACCTTATACTCACAGCTCATCAACCTTAGCTTTATTGCAAAAACTAGGTAAGCAAGGCGTTAGTGTTATTAACTCTGCAGTATTTAATGCCGGATTCTTAATTGGTAGTGACAATTTTAATTACAAGACCATCACCCGTGAGAGTCATGCAGCAGAATTTATTTGGCGTGATCAGTTCAATGCCTTATGCGAAAAGTTTAATGTTAAACCGGCTGAAGTCTGTGTACAGTTTTCCTTTTTGTTTGATGAAATTGTCTCGGTTGCTTTAAACTCAAGTTCACCAAAACGTGTGAAGGGGAATATCTCTTTGATTGAAGCACACATTCCCGATGGTTTTTGGCAAGCAATGAAAGCTCAAGGACTCATCTCAATTGAGCCTATTTAGTTTAAACTGATCTTAGTTAATAGCTTGAGAAGGTAATACACTACTCAAGCAAGGCAATATATGCAGCAAGTCATTTTGTGAGTTCGGATACACACTATTTGTAAAATCACTCTTAAGTTATATTTTTTATTTTATAGTGGCATGTAGTGATCTTTATAATTTAGGGTGACTTTTTACAGTTGTTTTTAAAAAGGTTAGTTAATACTTTTATTAAATCAATCGGCAAAGATGTAGTGATCCCCATCGCTTATATGCTTGACCATAGCGCGATTATTTTCAATAAACGGATTAGCTTATTTTAAGTGTTTTGCATTTATTTACCTATTACAGTTAAAAGCCACGCCTATTTGTCTTATTACGGATAAAAACATTAATTATTCTCAATAAAGTCGATTTTATCCTGTTACTATTAATAAACAACAGCAAGCTTACATAAATTGTTTTTATATTACATAGGATATGATAATGCAAAGTCACCTGATTCAAACCACTACTAACAGTATCTTAAAGTCGCTTTCAGAGTTTGATGATGTCAATTCAATCATATTAAAAGACAATACCTTAGCTAAAAAACTCAATGTTAGTCGTACTACCATTAGAACGTCATTAAAAGAGCTCGAGAAAAAGGGTGTTATTGAAATTAGCGATAACCAAAAGCTGGTGATTCGCGCGCCTGTTGAAACTGATTATTTTGATACTAGTGACGGTGTTTCCTCAAAAGAAGAGATTATTGAAAAGTATTTTTTAGATTTAATTAACCACGGTAAGTTATTACCTGGTGGTAAGTTTTCAGAGTTAGAGCTAGCTAAATCATCGGGTTGTAATACCATCACAGTTCGTGAGTTTTTAATTAAGTTTTCTCGCTTTGGCTTGATTGAGAAAAAGCCTAGATCAAAATGGCAAATGGTTAAATTTGATGAAAAATTTGCCCTAGAGCTGATTGAATTTAGACGCATTCTAGAAATGAGTTCAATCACTAAGTTGATTGCTATGCCTGCAGACGATGAAGTATGGCAAGAGTTAGCTGAGCTTCTGGATAGACATGTTGAAGTATTAGCAGATGTTGAGAATCGTTATACCGAGTTAAGTGGATTAGATCGTAAATTTCATTTTATCGTGCAACGCGCCTCAAATAACCGTTTCTTTATGCAGTTCTTTGATGTGGTTTCACTTATTTGTCATTATCACTACCAGTGGAACAAAAGTGATGAACTAGAGCGTAACCAAGTCGCTTTACAAGAGCATGTAGATATTATTACCCAATTGTTAGCTCATAATACTTCTGGTGTTTTAACCGCCATGGAAGCTCACCTAAACACCGCTAAGAAAACACTGCTACGTTCAGCTCATGGCTTACAGTAACGATTTTCAGCAATATAAGTAGCCCTTTTCTTATATCATAAACCGCCCGTTACTTGCTCTTGATACTTCAAAGCAAGTTCTGGAGAGTATTTATTGCAGAGAGATGTTTTAGCTAGGAATATTATGGTTGTTCGCTCAGCTTAAAGATCTCTTCCATCGGTAACCATTTTTCACCTTCTTTTGCCCAAGGTAGCGCTTGTTGAAATTGCCACATCAAGGTTTCCCATCTTTGTACATCTGGACAAGATGCATCGGCTTTGGCTTTCGCTGCGCCGTCAAATGAATCATCAACATCCATAATCATAAATAAACGATTATTGATTAAATAAATTTCCATTTCTACAATACCGGCATCACGAATGCTTTTAGCTACTGCTGGAAAGCCGTTACCAGGTTGATGGTAATGTTTATATTTTTCGATTAACTCAGGGTTATCTTTTAAATCTGTCGCTAAACAATGGCGAGTGGTTTTCATAATGTTTCCTTAGTCGCTTCCTTAGTAAAATAGTGAAGCTGTCTTTTAAGCTACATTGGATAGTCTAATAATTGCTGAGCAAATACTGCTTCATCAACAATGGCACCTTTATGCTGAATGATACATGCAGATACTTTAGCGGCAAATTTGGCTGACTGCTCGGCAGAACGGCCTATTAACCTGGCGCTAAGGTAAGCACCATTAAATGCATCACCTGCTGAAGTGGTATCTACGACATTTTCAACGGGGTCAACATCAATATAACTGCGGATACCATCAACACTCAATAACATGCCTTGAGAGCCATTTTTAATAATTATTTCACTAATAGAAAACTGCTCTAGAAAACAGGCAACATCTTCAGCGTTTTTGGCATTGTACAACACCATATGATCATCAACACCGGGTAGAGCAATATCCGCTAGTTCAAACGCCGCGGCGTAAGCGGCTCTGGTTTCATTGAGCGTACTCCATAACATTGGTCGGTAGTTTGGATCGAAGATGATTTTAGTACCTGATGCTTTAAGTTTAAAGATAAAACGCCATAACTTCTGTCTATCACCTTCAGATAAAATGGCAATAGAAATACCTGAGAAAAAGAAGCTATCAACATTTTCTAGCGCTGAGTTATCTAAATCATCACTAAGAAACCTAACCACTTGTTTAGCTGCTGAAGTTTCACGCCAATAACTGAAGCTACGCTCGCCTTCGCTATCAACATTGATTAAATACAAACCCATTTGTGCACTAGACGAGCGATACACTAGGCTAGTATCAAGTGACTCTTCTTCCATCATGGCGAGCATTTCATTGCTATTTTCATCATTGCCAATAGCGGTTAAAAACTTAACATTGGCTTGCTCTTTAACGCAGCGTTTGATGTAAATTCCGGTATTGAATACATCACCAGCAAAGCTCTTTTTATAGAGGTTATTTTCAGCAGTACAGCCGACAGCACGGCCGAACTCGACCATGCATTCGCCCATTACTATGATATTAATCATGTTTTTTTTCATGCGCATCTGTCCAAATCATTGATAGCGGCAATAGCTTGTTTGCTTAAAAGTGTGATAGCAGCCCAATCTTTTTTAGCGATAAGATCTTTAGGTACCATCCAAGAGCCACCTACGGCAAAAATGCTCTTGTTAGAAAAATATTCAGCCATATTGTCAAGGCTTACACCACCGGTTGGGCAAAACTTTACCTGACTAAAAACACTGGATAACGCTTTAATTGTTTTTGCGCCACCGTATTGTGCAGCAGGGAAGAATTTCACTTCTGTAATACCTAGTTCTAATGCTTGGGTAATTTCAGAAGGAGAGACAACACCCGGTAACATAGGCAAACCAGTCTCAAGCATCGCAGTTGCTAATGTTTTAGTAAACGATGGGCTGACAAGGAATTTAGCTCCGGCAGCGACTGAATCTGTTACTTGTTGTGGTGTGGTTAAGGTACCAACACCCACGGTCATCTCAGGTACATGCTCAGCAACAGCTTTAATGCAATCAAGTGCTACAGGAGAGCGTAAAACGATTTCCCCACAAGTGATGCCACCTTTAAATAAAGCACGAGTAACTTGAAGAGCGTCTTCAACACTTTCCATGTGTAATACTGGCAAAATAGGGCTGTTTTTAACTAATGCTGCAAAACTTGGATTTAACATAACTTCTCCACAATGGTGTTGATTTGACGAGTTTCACCAATGCGCAAGGCAGATAAACTGTCAGTTAGTTGCGTTTTCAAAGCGCTATTATTTTTCAAATCTTGGCCGAAAACTGATTCAATACTTAAGAAGGCGGCAACCACCTCACTGCTATCATTACTAAGCAATGCTGGCATCTTGGCAAACTCTGCTGCTAGGGGATCAACAATCTCTCTGTTGTCTTTTAAAGCACGACAAATAAACTCGAACCAACAAGCAAGTGATAAAGATAGCAGTTTAGTTGAGCGACCTAAGGCCAAATTATCTTCTATGATTGGCAATATGCGCATTTGTACTTTTTGCGAACCATCCCATGCTATTTGCGCCAATAAGTGACGGATCTCAGGGTTCAAAAAGCGCTCAATAATTTCTTTACTGTAACTTGTCACATCCAACTCTTTTGGCGGTACGAAAGATCCAATGACTTCTTCATTGGCAAGTTGACAAATAAACTGATAAAACGCTTCATCACTGGTGACATCAAAAACAGTTTCAAAACCCGCAAGTGAGCCCGCATAAGCTAAAGTAGAATGCAGGCAGTTTAGTAGACGTAATTTTGCTTTTTCAAAACCTTCAACATCAGAAGTAAACACGACGCCAACTTTATCCCAAGCAGGGCGTTCGCCGTTCCAGTTATCTTCAATCACCCATTGGGTGAACTGTTCACGTTGAATTGGCCATTCATCACGGGCACCAATAGCTTTTGATACACTATCAACGGTGTAATCTTCCGTTTTAGGGGTGATGCTATCTACCATGGCATTAGGGAAAGCAACGTTAACTTCAATCCAAGTAGCCAAACCGGCATCTAATTGCGTGGCGTAATCGATTACCGCTTGACGTAATTTATCACCATTGCCAGAAACGTTATCGCAACTTAGTACGTTAAAGGCAGCAATACCGTTGATTTTTCGTTGTGCTAAGGCTTGTGTTATATAACCAATAGCACTGATAGGTTGACTACGATTACTTAAATCGTGAACAATATCACTGTGTTGTAAATCAAGTCGTCCATCAGCACCAAGGCAGTAGCCTTTTTCAGTGATGGTTAATGTCACTAGCTTGGTTGATGGCGCGGTTAAACGAGCCATCACCTGTGCTGACTGCTCACTGGCAACTAATACTTCTTTAATCGAGCCAATGATCTGATAGTTAATTTCTTTATCTAAAATGGCTAGGGTATATAAGTTATCTTGTTTAGCTAAGACATCACGTGCGGTAGCGCTTCTTAATGAAACGCCACAAATACCCCAGTTGCCGCCGACTAAGTTCATGGCGTTTTCTGTGTATACCGCTTGATGTGCTCGATGAAATGCGCCTGGACCTAAATGAACAATACCTATTTCGGTATTTTCTCTATCATATTGTGGAGTGACTATTTTAGAGCCATTAGCGGCTGAGTTCTCAGCTATATTTTTTACAGTTTTGTTTGTTAATTTTATACTAGATTCTTTATTAGGTTTATTATTAGATATGTTCATAATTATTTATCGGCTTTGCCCTTACAGGGTAACGCCGCCTTTCCAAATTGAAATTTCTTTAAATTGATTGAGTTCGTTTTTAGTGGCTTTACCCGATGCTATCTCAAGTAATAAATCAAAAAATTCTTGCGTACATTCATCTTGAGTTTTATCAAGGTGAAGTAATTGACCCGCGTCATAATCAATCCAATGTTTTTTACGTGTTGCTAAGCTGCTATTTGAAGAAATCTTCACTGTCGGCACTGGCACACCTAGTGGTGTGCCTCGACCAGTAGTAAATAGCACCATATTGGCGCCACTTGCTGCTAAGGCAGTACAAGAAACTGCATCATTGCCAGGGCCTTGCAATAAGGTAATGCCATTTTTTGCGGTGGCTTTCTCGCCATATTTGATGACATCTTGTACCGGTGCATTACCACCTTTTTGAATAGCGCCAAGTGACTTGTCTTCTAAAGTGGTTAAACCACCGGCTTTATTACCTGGGGATGGATTTTCATAAACCGGTTGCTTGTTTTCGATGAAATATTGTTTAAAACCATCAACAAGTTTTACTATGTCGTTATAAACGCCTTCGTTAGCGGCGTTATTCATCAATACTTGCTCAGCGCCGAACATTTCCGGTGTTTCTGTTAAAATAACGGTCGCACCATAAGCGGCCATTTTTTCACTGATACGGCCTAATAAAGGATTCGCAGTTAAACCACTTAAACCATCAGAGCCACCACATTTCATCGCCAGTGTTAGTTTCGAAACTGGGCATGCGGTGCGTTTATCATTAGCCATGGTGGCTAATAATTTTTCAATATGAGCCATACCTTCAGCTTCTTCATCATCTACTTCTTGGGCGTTGAAGTAAGATATACGTTCGCTCATTTCGCTTGGTAAATCGGCAACCAGTGCAGATAATTGGTTGTTTTCACAGCCTAAACCTAAAAACAACACGGCACCGGCATTGGGGTTACTTGCAAGTGATGCCAGTAGTTGTTTAGTTTGCGCTAAATCATCGCCTAATTGCGAACAGCCAAAAGGGTGGGTAACCGCGAGAAAATCATCGGCCAGTTCACTAAATTGTGCTTTACACTGGCGTACTAATGCTTGTGCTAGGCTGTTAACACAGCCAACACTGTTGATTATCCATAATTCATTACGAATACCGACCAAACCATTGGCACGAGGGTAGCCCATAAAGGTCGGCATTTCATCACTAGCAATAGCCAGAACATGATTCGCTGGTTGGTAAGAAAATTTATCGTCATCACTTAGTAAAGTTTTTAAGTTGTGACTATGTATCCAATCACCAGCTTGAATAGCAGATGTTAGATAGCCAATTGAATAACCATATTTGATGATTTGCTCGTTTTCCAGTTGATCGCTTAACGCAATTTTGTGGCCACGACCTATGTCTTTATTCAAGGTGATATTTTGATTGTTTACCGAAATAACCGAGCCTTTCGCTAAGTCTTCAAGCGCCACGGCAACAGTATCTTTACTATGGACTTGAATAAAACTTCTTACTTGTGGCTGTTCTATGCTCATGATGCGTTCTCTTAACTTATTTTCTTAGCGATCAAGCTTGCTAAGCATATTGTTAGTAATACTACCTTCAGGGGGCTTATGTATATTGGCAATCTAACTTGGCTATATAGTTTGATTTACAACTGGTAAAATTTTTGGGCGTTTTGCCCTAAAATTAAGTCTTTCGTGTGAGGGGAATTTTTGTTGATAAAATCAAGTACTAGCGCTTTCACTTCGCTATACTCAGCTGCGACTAGACATACCGGCCAGTCAGAGCCAAACATAATCCTGTTTTGGCCGAATAAGTCCCAAACAGTTTGCATAAAGGGATGAAAGTCATCACTCTGCCAGTTAAGCCAGTCTGCCTCGGTGACCATGCCAGAAAGCTTGCAATAACAGTTTTCTTTGTGCGCAAGTACCGCCATACCTTGTTGCCAGCTATCAAAGTCATTTCTTGATTTGATGTTAGGTTTAGCAATGTGGTCGATAACCACATGTAAGTTAGGTACTTGTTCAAGCATTTCTGCTGCAGCGGATAACTGGCTAGCAAAAATTAATAAATCATAGCGGTAGTCTCTATCGGCGATCATCTTTAAGCCACGAATAAAGTCTGGGTTTTGCATGAACTTCGGATCGGCTTCCCCTTGCAGGACATGACGAAAACCCACTAATTTTTTGTGCTTGGCAAGTTCATCTAATTGTTGTGCTAGGGTATCGCTTTGTAGATCTATCCAGCCAACAACACCTTTAATGAGATCTGTATGCTCAGCAAGCGTTAATAACCACAGAGTTTCTTCCATAGATTGGCGTGCTTGTACGACAATACTGGAGGAAAAACCATTTAGGTGTAGGGCTTTCTCAAGATCTTTGATAAGAAAATCTTTTTTCAAAACAGCCATAGAATCATCAATCCAGTCATATTCAACGGGATCATAATTCCATAAATGGTGGTGGGCATCGATATACATATAGACCTCTGAGAGCTTCTTATACGCTTGAAACAAGTTGAGATTAATAATGTTAATTAATCTCAACTAATTTAAGCTAAATTCAATGAGTATTAACTAACTTTAGTTAATTTCAATAACTGCTTTAACAACACCTGAGTCAGGTTTTACCCACTCAGGGAATATCGTAGGGAAGTCATCAAAGCTGGTTTTGTGAGTTACCATAGCGGTTGATTTTGCCGTGCCGTTACTTAAACAAGCAACTACGTGTTCAAAATCTTCTTTAGTGGCATTACGACTGCCTTTCAGGGTGGTTTCACGTTTGTGGAACTCAGGATCATTAAAGCTAATATCTGCTTTAACAACACTAACAAATACCAAAGTACCGCCATGTGCTAACCAACCGAAGGTCGACTGCATTGCGCCTGGATTACCAGTACAGTCAATAATCACTGTGGGGAAATCGCCATCTGTAAGCGCTACAAGTTGTGCTTTTACATCGCCTTTACAATCAACTGTAGCATCAATGTTTAATTCACGTTTTGCAAAGGCTAAGCGATCTTCGTTTACATCAGCAACAAAGACTTTAGCACCGGCAACTTTAGCAAATTGAGCAGCGCCTAAGCCAATAGGGCCAGCGCCTAATACCAATACGGTATCGTTTTTAGATACTTCACCACGGCGAACCGAGTGAGCGCCAATGGCTAAACATTCAACTATAGCCAATTGATCAAAAGGTACACCTTCAGTGATCACTACATGCGATGCAGGTAAACATAAGTATTCACACATACCACCGTCACGATGCACACCAATTACTTCAATATCAGTACAGCAGTTAGTTTTACCAGCGCGACAAGCAACACATTTGCCACATTCTAAATAAGGAATAACATAAGCAGCTTTACCAAGTGGTAAGTCAACACCTTCACCCAGCGCTTCAATTTCACCTGAAAGCTCATGACCAAGTACACGTGGGTAAGTAAAGAAGGGTTGATTACCACCGTAGGCATGGATATCAGTACCACAAACGCCAATAGCGCGAATTTTAAGTAATACTTCACCAGCTTTAGGTTGTGGCTTTTTACTTTCTAAAAAATTAAGCTCACCGGGTTGTTGGCAAACGATTGACTTCATCATAGTTTATTCCTTTTGGCAGCTACAAATATCGGTATGTTTATAGCTTTAGTAAATTACCATTGTGTCTTTTAATGATAATGTACACATTAACTTGATTTAAAGAAAGTGTTTTTTGTGTTTTTAAATGACGTAAGCGCTAGTTAAAATTTTAACTTATAGGCTGGTTGGGTTTTTATCTGCATCTATCAGTTTTATTTTTTGAGTTTTGTTTTCTTTAGTCACGGTTGTAACGGGAGAGGATAAGTGTTTCTTAGTGTACTTTATATGTAAATGACATGAGGGGCTGGTGAATTGCTATCTTACCTAGTTGCTCTTGTTGTCGGTGACTCAGCTATTAAAGCCGCCCTTGCCATTGTGTAGCTGCTGTTTTTTATTACTATGGCCTTTAAGCCATTGCTCATCACATAAAAATTTGGCAGTAACAAGGCATCTTTTAATTGTATGGCTTTAGCCGTTAATAAAATGCGGATAGTTTTCTCTTGGTCAAAGCCCTTAAATTGTTCTTTTGCATATAGACGGTGCAACTCACCATTTATTTTTTCAATAGAGAAATTGTGGCTTTCTGCCTTCATTACTAGGTTTTTCTGACTGAAGTATATTTCCCAGCCTTGTTTATCAAATGCCATCGGCATGGTGAGTGAGAGCTGAAAGAGATAACACTTATCTAGTGTTTCATCATTTAAACAACCACCGTTTGTCTTTACCTCAATTAGCTCATAGTTCACTTTAAGATTGTCAGCGAGTTTTTGGATATCACTTTGTTGTATATCATTGTTAATCACGTCACAGCCAGTGATAATGACTAACAATAGGATAATAAGGCTATAGATGCTAAATGGTGGTTTTTTCATTTATTTGCCTTAATTAAATGATTGAATATCAAGCGCAACCTAATTTACCTAAGGATATTATGCTTGTTGGTTTCTTTGCCCAATGCTTAAGCTGCTCTTGCCAGTGAGGTCGAATTGAAATGATTTAAGGTAGGTAGAGTTCTGTTAAAAGCAGCAGTGAAAATTTGTTAAAACTTCTGAAAAAAAACTCTCCTTTAACCAGCCATGACATACCTATAAAGTAGGTTCCTCCTTCATTTATAAGTTTTATTCCGATAAGTTCGCACTCTTCATGGGCTACTTGCATTAGCAGAGAATAAAGATCAAATTGAATCGTCTTATTATCCATAATTAATAAATACCAAGGGGATTAAACACGGCTCACTTAGTGAACATTGATTATTCTGTTTGGTATAACTCCTTATAAAACCCGTTCCTTAATGTGACGTCAGTTTGTATTTTTTAAGCGGGTTAAGATATAGGCAAATCCTGATTTAGCTTTAGTTCTAGTTCTAGCTTTAGTTTTGTAGGGGTTGCCCTATATGTGCATTCCTAATTCCCCACGGTTTTATACCGGATACGCCGATACCACCATTGTTAATTAAAGTTCAAACTGGTTGCAATTCGTTGATTAACAGATTTGTAAATAGAAGGGTAGCGTATGAATGTGAATAAACTAAAATCGGCAGGTGTCGGGAGAATGGCATTGCTCTCTTTAATCATCATACCTGCATTGTCTGGTTGTCTTACCGGTGAAGCGCAAGTTAAAAATACTGCTAGTGAAGGCTCAACGGAAGTGACTAGGCTTGATAGTCCAGTTGAGAATACAGCGACCCGTCCTAATATTCTTTTTATTATGTCTGATGATCACTCTGAGCGCGCTATAAGTGCTTATGGCAGTAAGCTAATTAATACCCCCAATATTGATCGCATCGCTAATGAAGGCGTACTATTCAAAAACTCTTTTGTCGCTAACTCAATTTGTGGTCCATCACGTGCAGTAATGTTAACTGGCAAGCACAGTCATATTAATGGTTTTACCGATAACCATAGTTCTTTTGATGGTACTCAACCGACCTATCCACAGTATCTACAAAAATCAGGTTATCAAACTGCCGTAGTGGGTAAATGGCATTTAAATTCTGAACCTGTTGGTTTTGATTATTGGGAAATATTACGTGGTCAAGGCCACTACTATTCTCCTGAATTTATAACCAATAAACCAAACGAAATCACTGTTGTTAACGAAATTAAAGATAAACAAGGCAAGGTCATTAAAACTGAGTATGAAAATACCTACCTTGGTGCCTATGCCACGATAAAAACCGGCGACTTAGCATTAGATTTTTTGCAGAACAGAGATAAATCAAAGCCGTTTGCCCTGATTTATAACCATAAAGCGCCACACAGAAACTGGATGCCTAACGTTGATGATTTAGGTGTTATTGATACCTCTGATCTACAGGTCCCCGATAATTTCTTTGATGATTATAAAAATCGTCCTGCGGCTAAATTGCAAGAGTTAGAAATAAATGACATGTACTTATCCTATGACTTGAAGTTAACCGAAGCTGATTACGCGGGTGACTTAGCTGATATATCTCAGGGGTGGGGTAAGCAGTGGCAAGCTTTATATGGCCGCATGACACCAAGCCAGAAACAGAAATGGGATGTGTATTATCAAGACTTAAACAAAGAGTACCAAAATGTCAAAGGCGATGCTAAAGCCTTATTAGTATGGAAGTACCGTCGATATATGCATGACTATTTAAGTTCAATTTATGCCATGGATAAAGATATTGGTAGAGTTTTAGATTATTTAGATGCACAAGGTTTAGTAGAAAACACCATAGTGGTTTACACCTCAGATCAAGGCTTTTATATCGGCGAACACGGTTGGTTTGATAAACGTTTTATGTACGAAGAAAGTATGAGAACACCTTTGGTTATACGCTACCCAGCAAAAATTAAAGCCAAGCAAGTTATTACTGAAATGGTACAAAACCTTGACTACGCGCCGACATTTCTAGACTTTGCTGGCATAGATATCCCTGCAGACATTCAAGGTATTTCATTAAAAGATAGACTCGTTGAGCAAAAGCCGATTGACCGTGACTCACTTTATTATCACTACTATGAAGGCATAACAAAAGAGCACAAAGTGGCTAAACAAGAAGGAATAAGAACGGATACTCACAAATTGATTCACTTTAAAGATGTTGGTGTTGATCACTTTGAACTGTACGACATAGCTGCAGACCCAAGTGAAATGCATAACTTATACGGGACTGAGGCGATAAGTAAAATTCAAAGTGATTTACACAGACAGTTGGTGAAAGTTAAAGAAAAGTATCAAGTACCATTTACCAAAATGTAAGAGAAAACTATTTAAAGTTACCTATAGAAGAAGAGAACTTAAAAAGAGCGTTGAAAAGCACAGCATGATGGTCGGTATAACTTCCATCACAAGGTTTAGGCATTATTTGCCTCTTATGCTCTAGTATCACCTGACTGACATTGACTTGGTACTAGGGCTTTTTTATTAGAGCTGTTGGCTCAGCAGATAACGGATGAAGGGGAAGGTAATGCTGGAGCAGTGGTTGTCAAAACCCCGGTTAATTATTGCCTTAATGCAGTTCTCTGCGTTGGCAATAACATCGGCATCCGCCAAACCCATTATTACTTTTACTACCCATGTTGAGTCTCAAAGCAAGGCTTATAAGTTTACTAATTTATTGCTTACCGAAGCCTTTAGCCGCATAGGCTATAAATTTTCAATGAAAACCCTGCCAGGTAAAAGGTCACTACATGAAGCAAATAAAGGCGTTTTTGATGGCGAGGCGCATCGTTTTTCCGGTTTAAATGATAATAATGAATTTCCAAACCTTATTAGGGTGCCAGAAATTCAACAAGTTATACAAAACGCTATGTTTTCAAAGCGAGTAAAAAACATAGCGATGCCTTGGCAAGAGTTAGCAAAGTACAGCGTTACAGTACCAAGAGGATCAGTATGGTTAACAGCAATGGCAAAACAATATGCAAAAGACGTTCAAGAGTTATCAAGCCCGGTGATAATGCTTAATTTTGTTAAACACGGCAGAGCTGATATAGCACTGATGTCTATAGAGGCCGCAGAATTATTGACCTCTAAAGAGTTCCAAGAAAGTGGTGTTAAGCAAATAGGTCCAGTGCTTTCGACTTTAGCCATTTACACCTATCTTCATAAAAAGCATAAAAAATTAGTGCCTAAGCTTGCTTTTGCCTTACATCAAATGAAGCTTGATGGTAGTTACCAACGTCTTATAAAGCAAAAAATCAGGCAAGTGAATTACAGTATGAATTTTAAAGAATCACTGAAGTATTGGTGCCTCCCAGCCAATATTAGATGAGACGAGACGTCTCTATGTGGTGTTAAGGGGGAGGAAACTCCCCCTCTTTTTATGTTCAGGATGAACGGTATGTCGCGGTGTCATGACGTCATAGGGATATGACTTATTAGACAATGCAGACGGTACAGGAGGTACCTTATTAGAGAATGCAGGATGCATATTCTCCTGATGACAAGGAGCGTGTATGTTCAGGCAAGCGTGCCAATGAATATCTAGTCAATAAACTAACTAATAAATATAATGTAGGTATCAATATGAAAAAATACTTTGGGCTAATGAGAAAATTGCTTGTTGCAGCTCTATTGCTGCTACCACCTAGTACTTGGGCTGTCACAGGAGCAGAGCAGTTACCTGTGCGCAGTTTTGCTATTGGTTCGCCAACACCAGACAAGTTAGATGACTTTCTACGTTTTATTGATGAAGACTTATCAAAAACCGCCGTTAATCAATTATTTCTTCGCATTAATTATAATTATCAATTTAAATCACATCCTGAACTGGCTGATAAAAATGCACTTAGCGAGCAGCAAGTCAAAAGCTTAGTTAACACAGCAGCTAAGTACAATATTGAAATTATCCCTATTATTAATTTGTTAGGACACCAATCTTGGAAGCAAGACAATATCCGCTCATTGCTTACCGTTTACCCAGAGTTTGAAGAGCCGCCGGGTAAAAAACTACTTGATAAAGACTTTTACACCCGTGCTTATTGTCCTAATCACCCCGAAGTTCATGACGTAGTGTTTGCGCTTGTTGATGAGTTGGTTGAAGTTTTTGGTGCAAAAGGTGTGCATGTAGGTATGGATGAGGTATTTATTCTCGGTGAGGAGGGCTGTTCGCGTTGTAAAGGTAAAGATAAAGCCGAACTTTTTGCCAGTGAAGTAAACCGTATTCAGGCACATTTAGCTAAAAATAAAATTGCCATGTATATCTGGGGGGATAGATTACTCGATGGTAATATCACTGGCATAGGCAAATGGGCAGCCTCAAAAAATGATACTTATAGAGCAATCGATTTAATTTCTAAAGAGGTCATTATATGTGATTGGCAATATAAGTTTGCCCCACCAACACCAGGTTATTTTGCCGTGAAAGGTTTTAATGTTATTAGTGCTTCATATCAAGTACCGAGCGTCGCAAAGTTCCAGCTTAACAATATGATAGGTATGCGGGCTAACAGCCGAGATACCATTAAAAATCGCTTACAAGGCATCATGCATACTTACTGGGGCAGTTTTGAGAGTTTTTATCAATGTTATCAGGGCAAATCATGTGAGAATGAGGTAAAGGCAGGTGCAGTGAAAACATTTATTAGTATCTATCCTAAAGAGAAAAGTTAATGCTTGATTGTCAGTTTAGTTATCAGTTCATCTAAAAAGTGTTGAGATTGAAGGCAGCTTTTGGCACAAAGATTAGGCAATAAGTGTTTCAACCACGTTTTGTCAGTTACCTTGTCATTAGAGCTGAATGATTAAAAGCTGTCACTAATAAAGCTGAAATCTAGATGAATTGTCTATATTTTCAGCATGTTCAATATAATCGTACTCCATCAGGGTTTGAGCACACTATTAAAACGTTATTCACAGAGTTATCCACAATAAATGTGGAAAGCCTTCGCTAAGTCACTGTTCAACCAGTAAACTGTGTTCGATTAAAAAACAAGCGAACAGTTGGTTTTTATTGAATTATTTAATATTTTCTTGAATAAACAGTGAAGTGTACTAGAATTTACCAATTGATTTTCTGCTTACTTTAGCTTTCCTTATTTCAAAAATCTTTTCCACAGCCTCTAGCCACGCTCTCAACCACCTGTTTTATTACCGGTTAAGCTCTTTGCTTTAATATGGTTTGAAATAGTGGCCATAAATTTAAATGGAAAGTTGAGTTCATAGCGGAATACGTACCAGTAATTGAACGCCTTGGTTTTTTTTGCTGTCTACTGTTAACTCACCACCTAAAGCTAAAGCGCGTTCACGCATGCCTTGCAAACCGTACGAACCTTCTTTGGTTGACCAACCCAGCTTTAATCCTTGGCCATTGTCAGAAATAAGCAGTAGTAGCTCTTTGCCTTGAAAGGTCAGAATTATTTCTACTTGACTGGCTTTGGCATGTTTGGCGATATTGGTTAAAGACTCTTGGGTAATGCGAAACAGTGCAATTGATGCTTCTTCGCCAAGTTCTATTTGCGTTTCATGGGCGGTAACGTGACAATTAACCTCATGTCTAGATTTGAACTCATGTGCTAGCCATTCTATGGCGGCAACTAGACCTAAGTCCTCTAAAATACTGGGTCGTAGGTCGGTCATTATTTGTTTTGACGTTTGTGAAGCGCTTTTAACAAGTTGACTAAGCTCTTTAGACTTAGCAATGCGCTGCTGTTCATCTTTACAGCTGCGTAGGCGTCTTATACCTATGGAGAGTGCTGTTAAGGTATGGCCTAGCTCATCATGTATTTCTCTGGCTAGTTTGGCTTTTTCTTCTTCGCGTACTTGTTGCATGTGCCGAGCTAGGTTACGTAATTCAGCTGTTCTTTCGACTACTTTTTCCGCTAGTTGGCGATTCCAATAAGTAAACAGGCAGATGATCAATGTAACTAAAATGGTTACTGCCAGTAAAGATTGAATAACCAATTTAATATCAAGTTTCTTTTCAATTTGAATATTAATCCACTTATCAAAGATTAAGCGTTTTTCTCGCTCAGAAATATCGGTAATGGCTTTTTCAATGATAGGGATAAGTGGTGCCATGTTTTTAGATGAGGCAAACATGATCTCGTAGTCATAAGGGGTGGTTGCTAATACTTTTAGACCGGTAATACCTAACTTACGCTGGTGATACTCGGCTGAAAAAATATTGTGAATGAAAACATCGGCCTCATGATTATCCAGTGCTTGCAGTCCTTCAACCGTTGATTCGATAAAGGTGACTTCGACATGAGGATGATTTTTTGCTAAAAAAGCATGGGCGAAGGAGCCATATTGCACCGCTACTCGTTCGTTTTGCAGCGAGTCAAGTCCTTGAATAATTGCAGTATTTTGTCTGCCAAGCAGCACGACTGGCATCTTGATAATAGCCTTACTAAAGTTAACGTCCTTTTGTAAGTTGGTTGTTTTTGGCAAGTATGAAGCAAAATCTATTTGCCCCGACCTAAGCGCGTTAGCTAAGGCCATAAATTTAGGATAACGCTGGCTTGATCGTATTTCTATGCCTAACTTTTCACTGATTATTTTCAGGTAGTCAGAGGTTAATCCTTGGTGCTGACCGTAGTCATCGGTGTATTCAAATGGCTTGTGTATTTTACCACCTACCATACCGTGTATTATAACTTTATGTTGGCTGAGCCACCGTTGCTCTTCGGCGGTTAACCAGTTTTTTCGCCATTGCTTTGCCGTATCACTGGTTTCTTTTACTGGTTGACTTGCTTGGCAATTATTACAACAAACAAAAATACTGACAAAGAGCAAAGATAAAAGTAAAAACAATTGGGCTGGTTTTATCATGGTCTACCTACTGCTTAGTTTATAAGGTCGTGACGATTGGCATATAAAACTATTTCGGCATTATTGCTAAAACTCATTTTTTGTAAAATACGGGCGCGGTGAGTGGTAATGGTTTTGGCGCTAACGTTGAGCTTATCGGCAATGATATTTGGCCCTGAGCCTACGGCTAGCTCTAAAAACACTTGGTATTCACGGTCTGAAAGGGTTTCGTGCAAACAATCCATTTTATCATTTTGCACGCCTCGGCTAATATGGTTGGCTAATAACTCGGCTACTTCTGCGCTTAAATAACGCTTGCCCTTAGCTGCTATTTTAACCGCTTTTAGGATTTCTTCATCATCAGCATCTTTTGACAAATAACCCGCTGCGCCACCATGAATAAGCCTTACCGCGTATTGAGATTCAGGATAGGTGCTTAAAATAAGCACAGGTAATTTTGCTTTATCGGCTTTAATTAATTTGAGTAACTCAACACCACTTCTATCGGGTAAACGAATGTCTAGTAGTACCAAATCCCAATCTTGTTGGCGGATCATCCTTAAGGCCGAAGCAGCGTCTGCGGCTTCACTTATGTCAACGGGAAAATCTGCTTCTTGCAGTATTTGTCTAATGCCTGCTCTGACAACAGAATGATCATCAACTAATAATATTCTCAACATATCTACTACTCCAACTTGATACAACGAATAAGTTTTTATTGGCCTATTTACAGGTTTTAGCTAGTAAGTGCCATTTAAGGTGCGTACTTTACCTTTAATGGACATTTATTTGAGGGTTGTAGAAACTAGCTTATATAACTTAGTTTATTATATACAGGCTTGTAAATAGATATCTTTGTATTGTAAATTATTTACCTGCCTGTTTTTAAAGGGGTATAGGGTAATCCCTATAGCGTGTTACTAAAAACCTTACTGCTTGATGCCGGATACGCCGATAGAAAGAGTTTTTCTCAAAGCGCATTGTATAAACAGAAATCAAAAGAACGCATTAAGAAGTTCAACTTACGATTTCGAAAGGAAGGCCAAACGGAGTTTGATGCAAATGGTAATAATAAGCCAAAATCGGCAATGTTGATTTATGGATATTACCTTGCGTAAGTACAGTTATGTACAAGGTTTTCAACAAACAAAACATGCTTGGGAATAATACTAATATGAATAATAATATAATAAATTGTAGAAAAAATAGAGTCGCTTCAGCAGTAACTATTGCGTTAATGCCAATTGTCTTAAGTGCCAGTTTAACGGCTAGTTTTAGTGCTTTTTCTGCTGAAAGCAGTGACGAAGCTTCAATAGCGAAAAAGAAAAATAAAGAAATTGAAGTGATCGAAGTCACCAGTTATCGCGATAGTATCACCAGTTCTTTAAATGCCAAACGTAATGCCAACTCAGTGGTTGATTCAATTACTGCAGATGATATTGGCAGTTTCCCTGACTCTAATGTTGCAGAGTCATTACAACGTATTCCTGGTATCTCTATTACTCGCAGTTTAAGCGGTGATGGTGAAAGTGTCAGTATTCGTGGTTTCGGGCCAGGAAAAAACTTATCTTTAGTTAATGGTCAACAGCTTAGTAGTAGCTCATTTAACTTAGAAAATTCACTGAGCCGAGGATTTAACTATGGTCTGTTACCTTCAACCATAGTGCAACGTGCCGAAGTGCATAAATCTACCGAGGCTTATCTGCCTGAAGGTGGTGTTGGTGGTACGATAAATATTGTTACCCGTAAACCTTTAGCTCAAAATAAAGAACTGCTTGTGGTCGCTTCAGGCTCTGCTAGTTACAATACCCTATCAGAAGATACTGCACCAAAAGCCTCGGCATTAGTTAGTTGGAAACTGAATGATAAATTCGGCGCTTTAGTCAGTCTTGATTACTCAAATGTTGATACTAGGCGTGATGCAGTAGAAGTCTTAAATTATAAAAAACAAAGTTTTGTTACCGCAGATGGCAGTGAGTACAACGATGTTTTAGTGCCCGGTGCTGTTGGTTCTGCTAACTTTAATCAAAACCGTGAACGCAAAACGGCCATGGTTAGTTTGCAGTATCAGCCAAGTGATGCTATCGATATGAACTTTAATTACCTGACCAGCAATATGGAAGGTGATAACTTAAATACTAACCTGATCTCACTAAATCATGCCGGTTATTACAAACACGGCAAGCCAGGTACTGTGCTTGATGCAACACTGAATGAAACAACCAATACCATTACTAGTATTGATTATGCAGCACCTAAAAATGGTCGCGCTGGTTGGGCGTCGGCAATTCGCCGTGATGCAAAGTTGGCAAGTGAATCTTTTCAATATGATATTAAATGGTTAGGCGATAATTTAACCTTAAAAGCTGCTCTCGGTACTTCTAATTCTGCTGGTGGTGCTGGCGTTATTAAAAGCTCTAAAATTGCTTTGAGTGGTCCAACGACGGTGAGTATTGATGATGGCATTGGTTATGTACAATATCCGGATGTTAATACTGATGATTTAGGTAGCGCTACGGCTTGGGCTCATGGTTATGCAAGAAAAACCAGTGACAATGACAATAGTTATATTGCTTTAGATGGCGAGTATTATTTAGATGATAACTTTATAACTTCAGTTATGTTGGGTGTGCGTTATACCGAAGCAACACAAGAGCAAAGGCACATTATTGCCAGTAATGATTACCATAAAGATACCGCTGCCCATGACAGCCTACGTGGTCCTGCGAGTAATATTGGTGTGCTTAGCTCAACACCGGATGATTTTCTTAGTGGCCTTGGCGGTAACGCTATATCCAGCTATCAATTTATAGACCCTAGTTTACTCGATGGTTACGGTATTGTTTATACCGAACGTGCCCATCAAGGTAACTCTTATGATGTTACTGAGGAAATAGCATCGGTTTATGCACAAGCAAACTTTGAACATGATTTTGATAACATGCTACTTCGAGGTAACTTTGGTTTACGTTACAGTGACCAAAATACTGAAACATTTAACTTTTCAACTGATTTAAATTGGAAAAACCCCGACGATTTAGAAAAAATTAATAACTTTGATTTTGACTTTGTTCAAATAGGTGAATCAAGCGGGTTCTTGCCTAGCGTTAACTTAATCTTAGATTTACAAAACGATTGGGTAGTACGTGGTGCCTATTCAACGGTAATTTCTCGCCCAGCTTATGAACAATTGGCCCAGCAACTATCGGTAAAAGATATTAAGGAAGAAGATCAAATTGATGGTGGCGCTACCCGTACCGCCAAAAAAGGTAATGCTGACTTAGAAGCCTTTGAGGCCGATAAATATGACCTCTCTACTGAGTGGTATTACAGTGAAGGTTCAAGTGTCAGTATCGGTCTTTTTTATTATGATATTAAAACCTTTGTTACCACCGAAGAATCGCTAGAAGATTTATTGGGTGATGGTGACTTATGGATTGTGACCCAACCAGTAAATAAAGACGGTGGCTCTGTTAAAGGTGTTGAAGTTGCGCTTTCTCATCAATTTACAAGTTTACCGGCACCGTTTGATGGCTTAGGTATTCAAGCAAACTATACTTATGTTGATAGCGATACCGAAGAAACCAACCCGTTAACCGGTGAGAAATTACCTTTAGCTGGCTTGTCTGAATCAACCTATAACGCAGTACTTTTCTATAGTACAGACCAATGGGATGCGCGTTTATCATATAACTATCGCGATGCGTATTATGAGCAAATTCAATTTACCTACCCTCGATTTAATGACTCAATTGCTCGTTTAACAGCGAAAGTTAAATATAGCTTTGATAGTGGTTTAAGTTTATATCTGCAAGGCACTAACTTAACGGACCAACAAAACAAGCGTTATATTGGTGATGAATCTCGTCCATACCAAACAAGTGAAGTAGGGCGTAATGTTGTTGCCGGTTTTGACTTTGTCTTTTAGGTAGAACCATTCAGTTTCAATTGCTATAAGCCATTGATTAAATTTAATCAATGGCTTTTTAGGTTGTTGGTTAGTAATACTAAGACAAGGTAGAAGCTATGAGAGTAACTATGATGGATGTTGCACAGTTAGCTGAAGTTTCATCTAAAACTGTATCTCGGGTCATTAATAAAGAACAATATGTTTGCCCATTCAAAAAAGAAAGAGTGTGGCAAGCAATAAAAGAATTAAATTACCACCCCAGTGTGACCGCGCGTCAACTGTGTGGTGCTCCCTCATCAATAGGCTTTGTTTATGATAATCCAAATAGTCATTACATTATTGAATGTCAAAAGGGTATCTTAGAGATATGTTTGCAAGAGGGCTTGGAGTTATTTATTCGTCCTTGCCAAGCCTCATCGACCACGATCTGTGAAGACATTATCGCTATGGTTCGGCGCAGTCAGATGGCGGGTTTAGTGTTAACGCCACCTTTGTCCGAAATGCCAACGTTATTGACCAGGCTTGATGAAGAAAATATTTGTTACATTAAGATAATTTCAGGTAAAGCCTGTGATGATGATCGCACCATTTGCATAAATGATTTTAAAGCTGCAGCTGATCTTACCCAATACTTAATTGATTTAGGTCATAAAGATATTGCCTTTATCCAGGGAGATAAAGCTCATGGTTCAGCATTTCAAAGATTTTCTGGTTATTTAGCAAAACTTAATAAAAATAAAATATGTCCTAATGAAGATTTTATTTTAGATGGAATATTTTCCTTTGAATCTGGTGTCGAAGGGGCTTTTCAGTTATTAACGGGTGATAATAAACCCACGGCTATATTTGCTTGTAACGACGAAATTGCTGCTGGATGCTTGTTTACCGCAGGTTTTATGGGTATATCAGTACCAGAGCAACTGTCTATTGTTGGCTTTGAAGATAGCCCTTTTTCACGACAAACCCTACCAGGCTTGACTACCGCGAAGCAGTCAACCGAGCTAGTAGCAAAAACTGCGACACAATTATTAATTTCCCTAATCCGAAAAAATACTAAACCTCAATCTAAAGTATTTACTCCTGAGTTGGTTGTTAGGGATTCTGCTTGCCCAGTTAACTGAATTATTAGTTAGCACTTTTATCATTGATTAACTTTAAAAGTGCGAAATTCAAGCTTGCTTAAATCATTCGTTTTAGTATGCAGAGAAGCAATGAGTATTGTTGTTATGAAAAACGGGTAAGTACTAGTCAGCAGATAAGGAATCCCCTATATAGGGCAAAGTATTACTGTGATTCAATAATAACGATGCGCGAGCAATTTTAATATTGCTTTCACGAAAACTACTGGTAAGGTTAAAAATATATGCAAATCTCTTATAAAGCATTCATTGTTTTACTGTTAAGTCTATTGGTGCTCTCTAGCTGTGATGATTATGGTAACAACAAAAAAAACATTAATAGTAATCAGAATAAGCTTTCAACAGTAACAACATCTACGGCTAAGCTAAGCAGCGTAGATTACAGCAATATCATTCCCCTTCCTGTGGAAGCACAACAAGGCACTGGTTATTTTGTTTTAGCTAATACCAAGCAAATATTCATTAGTGCTAGCCAACCTAAGTTAATTGCCGTAGCGAATCAGCTAACAACAGCAATATCGAGCGTTGTTGAACAGTCAATTGAAATTAATGTTATCAGCGGACAGAAGCTGCTTGATATAAATTTATCAAAATTTTCTGCTGAAAAAAATCAAATTTCTTTATTGGTAGATAGTGAATTAGCCGGTGGCCCAGAAGCTTATTCAATGGTTATTGAAGAACAGTTGGTGAGCATTGTCGGTGGCTCTGAGGCAGGTGTATTTCGAGGAATTCAAACCCTGAAACAGCTTTTACCCTTGGCAGATGATAATAAACTAGCGGTTCTTCAAACCGGTATTATTAATGACTACCCTCGTTTTGAGCATCGGGGTTTTATGTTAGATGTAGCAAGACATTTTTATACTGTAGATGAAGTGAAACAAGTAATTGATTACCTTGCCGCTTATAAATATAACGTCTTTCATTTTCACTTAACTGACGACCAAGGCTGGCGCATTGAAATTCCAAGTTGGCCAAAACTGACCGAAGTTGGCAGTAACTCTGCTGTTGGTCAACAAAGCTGTGAAAATTGTTTTTATAGCTTAGATGAATACCAAGAAATTGTTCAATATGCTGATGAACGTTTTATTACCTTAATTCCTGAAATTGATGTACCCGGTCATGTTAAAGCGGCGCTTGCTGCTTATCCGGATGAGCTTTATTGCGATGGCGATAAACCCGATTGGCCTTATACCGGCGTTGAAGTGCGTATTAGCTCGTTGTGTTTTTCTAACCCTAAAATTTATGACTTCTTTGAAGATGTTGTTAGCGAAGTTGCTAAAAGAACGACCGGACAATATATCCATGTTGGCGGTGATGAAACCCCTAAATGGGTTAAACATCAAGACTATGCTGACTTTATGTTAAAAGCCAGTGACATCATTAGCAAACATGGCAAAACTCTGATTGGCTGGACTAATGATCTAGGCAGTGTTGATGGCTTAAGTAGTGATGTAGTAGGTCAGCATTGGAATAACAAAAATCACTGCTGTGAAAACACCGTAAATATGGCTAAAAGTGGTAATAAAATTGTTATGTCACCCGCCAATAAAACGTACTTAGATCTTAAATACGATAAAGACGCGCCAATTGGTTTGCATTGGGCAGGGTACAACAGTATTGAAAACTCTTACAACTGGGATCCTGAGTTGATGATTGAAGGACTTACCGCTAAAAATATTATTGGTGTTGAAGCGGCGCTTTGGGGAGAAACAATTAAATCAATGAGTGATGCTCAATACATGATATTCCCTCGCTTATTAAGCTTGTCTGAAGTGGCGTGGTCACCACAAGAGCAACGCTCATGGTCAGCTTTTAGTAAACGATTAACACAGCAACTTGAAACTTTTGAGCAACAAGGTCTTAATTATCGACCGCTTGCAAAAGAAGTACTATTAAGCAAGCCAGCTACCAAGGGAAAAAGTTAATACGACAACATTTTTTGATTGCTGGTAGTCGGTAAATGATAGCTTATCAAAGGCGGTCTAAAGCAGAATAGCAATTAACTCAAGTAATTAACAAAGGTAAATGAGTAATATAATTTTCCTTTTTTTGTTCCGTTCGCCATGTAATGTTAGCAAGGATATTTTATCAAGGTTAGGAGGGCAATGATTAAAATGAACGACGTACTTATGATTAGAAATTCTGCCATAGATGACTTTCGCGTAAAAACTAAATAGCACTCACTCGATTGGTCGGTGTTATTGCTTCTCTTCATCATACTTACGCTAATCGACCTCGAATCAGCTATTTTGGTTTTTATAAATAAAAACAATACCTTCTTGCTTTGGATACCCACCGCTATTACGTCGGCTACTTCAAATGCGGTCAACATTAAATAGTATATCTGATCAAGTTCGAACTAGTCCCTTACCCTGATCCTTGTAGGTAAAAAAACACATTGAGTGATATTACACCACCCAATTTTTTGTGCTATCTTCTCGATCCAAAAAAAAGTAGGGCGTCAAAACGGAGTGAATATACCTTCATGATTACCTTATTTTTTTTGAATCGGTCAATTGTCTGTCGTTGATAAAGTAATTTCTTTAACGAGAAAGCGCTAAAATTATAACCATTGACCAGTAAATTTTAGGAGGGTAAGCAAATAGCACTTATTACTCTAACTCAGGTTATACAAGAAACAGGTTACAAATGAATATACAAAGAACTATTTTAGCATTCTTATTGTTGGTGTTAACGCTAAGCACTTCTGCTTGTGGCGGCGGCGAAAAAAAATCAAATGATGACACCGCCACGGGTGTAGATGTGACTATCAGTGATAAACCCATCACCAATGCTGTTGATGGTCAGGCATATACTTACCGCGCTGATTTTGGTGACTGGAATAATAATACCGACGTTACGTTTACCATTAAAAACAAACCTGACTGGTTAAGCTTTAATGAAAAAAAAGGCGTTATTAGCGGTATTGCCAAGTCATTTATCAATATTCATAAAAATGTTGAATATGTCTATTTTGATATTGAAATTATTGCCACACTCAACGGCCAAGTGAAAAGCACTAAGCCGTTTAACATCGTTATCACCAATGAAGCGGGTAAAATAGTCACTAAGCACATCGTCTTTAGTGCGACCTATGCAGACAGTGAAACGAGCATTAACCAAGCGGATATCGACAAACATTATAACAGTGTTGCAGCTTATGTTAACTACTTGTCTAACGGCAAACACCAAGTCAAATTTGATGTTGTTCATTTAGCGCCGATGACAGTGTCGCGTGAAAAAATGAGAACTATCTCACTAAGTCAAACGGCTTTAAATTATGTTTATCTAGAGAATGCGGCTGATTTATCCAGAAACTGTGATCTAACGGTGATGATGCCCTTAGCACGCATTTGGTATGATGAGAATAAAGAAGGTCAATCAGTTAGCGCCGAGCCAGATTTTTCATTTACCGAAAAATTTGGCGATACCAATACATGTCAATCTTTCTTCATAGGTACATTGGCTACCCATTACCTCAACATTCCTGAGAATATAAACATCGACGATTACCATAGCATGATCTTTACCTTCTATGATGACGAGATTTGGCACCAGCCTTTTGCTAGCAATTTCGACCAGGGCTTTAACGTTAAGCAAGGTGATAAAGGGCTAGACGGCTATCATTACGCCACAACGAATATGAATGACGATGATTTTAATGAAGCGCTTTATCTCGACATAGATTCTACCGATAGGACGTGGGCTGAACTCGAGATACTCCGTGACAATCCCAAGATTATGTCTGAGTTCTATACTCAAGCGCAGGTAGCACTGACATCAAGTGAAAAGAGCACGGCACATGAGATTTTTCACCTACTGGGGGTTTTGAATCATGACGATGGCTTAACTCGATATGGTCTTGATAACAGTATTTTTAAAACGTTAGAAGCAAACTTGCAACAAGGTTATTGGGGGGCTGTTAATTATGGTGATCTATTTAGTATTATGGGCTCAAAAGCTTTTAGTATTGGTTTAGCACCATCATCACGAGAGCTTTTGGGTTGGGTAGATAGTAATAATATTCACACTATTGATAGCAGCAGTGAGGCCGTCATTATTAATGACATGTACAGTACACAAGGGGCAACCCTTGCTAAAGTAAAAGTCGAAGGTGGTTATTTATACCTGAGTTATCATGCAGGTAATAGTTATGATGAAAGCCTTAAACATCCATTATTAGTCGAGCATAGCCAAGGTATTCAAATTCACTATACTGATGAAAGAACCCCAGAAAAAATGTCTGAGTATCCAACAAGCTCAACATTGCTAGACCCAGATGAAGATCTATTCAATGACAACTACGCGCTAAAAGCCGGTGAAAGTTACACTATTTTTAATGTTGAAATAACCACTGTTTCGGTTGACGGCGTACAAGCGATTTTTGATGTGAAGTATATCAATTAGTAAATATTTTCACCGCAATGAGTTCATGAATACCAATCATCACCTTTAGCCGATTTATACTTTAGGTCAAAAAGCGTAATTAATATGATAAGTTTTTAATTTGGTGATGAGCCACAGGGGAACAAATAGCGCAATTAACAAAAGGGTAAGTTATTAATATAACTTGCCCTTTTTAGTTTTAATAGCTTTTGTTAATAGCTCTGTTTTATTAATTTACCTGAGTATTTAAGCCAATTGTTTCAGCCGCTTTTACTAAGATTGATTTAGCATGTGATGGCGAAACATCTTGCCCTTGATCCCAAATCATGACGCCTTTTAAGCCAGTTTTTTTAGCGTAATTAGCCTTATTCTCTATGGTGTCTAAACCATTAAAATAGTGTGTTACGCCATTGTGCACTACTGAGTCAACGGATGTTGGTGGGTTATAGGTATCAACAATGATGTTATACATTAATGAATCAGGTGTTGATTTTGTCGCTGGTCTTGAATAAGCAGGCAGGCCAATCACAAGTTTTTCTTTACTTAAGCCATTATTTGTCCAGCTATTCACTTTTGCTTTTAACGTTGAAAGTGGGTATTGCGTACCTGCAGAAATTACTCGCCCATAAGTCATCAGTTGCACAAAGTTTGTATATTGCTCGAATGCAGCAGCGTTAGCATAGCCATTAGCAGCAATGGTTACTGATATTTTCAAGTCTGTGCCAACAAAACTAGCCTGCATTTCTTGCAAAAATAAGCGGTAATGGTTGGCATTAACATTACCGTGGTAATGTTCCCAATCGATGTCTACGCCATTAAGATTATATTGCAATAAAAAGTCTTTGATATTAGCAATTAAATTAGCGCGCGCAATTGGTGAGCTTAAGGCTTCATCTAAGTAATCTGACTGTACCCAACCACCCACAGTAACGAACAATTGTGTATTGTAATTTTCTCGCCAACTATTGAGTAAAGCGATATCTGTCGGTACTTTACCAAGGTTATCAATATGGGTGAAAGTGCCGTCACTTTTAACGCGACCTAGTTCGCCATCACTGTCGGTGCCAAAAGAGAAATAGAATATATGACTTAAGTGTTCAGCCGTTTCAGGCGTAATGCGACCTAAGGCATAATAAGGAAAGTAACTACCCACAAATTGTCTTTGATACGCTAAGCCGTCAACACTACCAACGTAGGCGGTATTTGTATTAGCGGCTACTTGGTTAGCGCTATTATAATCTTCAAAGTCCCAGTTTAAAGCCAGGCTTGGCGCATTAAGGTGACTGGCATCAAGCGTTTTATCCTGCCACTGACTAATAGTGTTAGCTGACAAAGCGCTATTCCAAACTCTGACGTTATCTATCAAACCGTCATATTTACTGCTACCGACAGTAAAATTAGCTGTAGTATCAGGAGCTTCTCCTGATGGCGAGCCTTTCCAACCGTTAGCGAGTGAAAGTGGCTTTCCATCGAGGTATAAGGTGATGGTATTCGCTGAATTTTCATCGTATACCATGGCAATGTTGTACCACTGCTTTACTGATAAAACTGGCGCTGGTGTGTACCTAAAGGTATTACTGCCATTGGCAACAATGCAATATAATTTGCCTTGATGCATTTGCAGTACTATACGATGAGTTGAATTGTCTATTTGACCTAATATACTGGTCCAGTTAGATAATTCATTGAAATAAACTTGTGTTTCAAAGGTGAACTCAGTTGCTGAGTTTAATTCTGCTACGTTTTGTGTTGTTATAATTTTTTTGTCTAATTGGCCGTAAAATCCTTTTTGAGCGAAGCCGTGTGTACTTGCTAATGAACTTACTAAAGCAATGAAAAAAATATATTTATTAAATAATTTATTTTCTTTTTTTTGTTGTTTTAACATTTTATTTTCCTTCCAATTAGTTTGTGCAGATAAGGTTCGCATAGATGTTGCTCACTTATAGCCAATTCATATTGTCTTTTTTTCACACAATAACCTATAAGGTAATCCCTATTTGATCTGTAGGATAAATATACAGTGGTCTGGTAAGTATGTGTTGTAACTCTTAGCTGGATATTGAATAGGGGTGTGCACAACAGTACTATTATGGCCACGTACCTACTTATTTCCCTACACAAGTAACAGGGAAAACCTATTTTTTCAGTTCGATTTTTATGGCAAATTTCATTACTAATAAGAGTGAGTTATATCGGACGGAGTAAGCACTCATAATGTAACTAGAGTTAGCATGAACTTGTCGACATGTTAACCTCATGGAGAAAATTAAATGTCGAAATACTGTCAAACGTTTGTGGTATTATCATTGCTTGCTTTATCGGGATGTGGCCCGATAAAGCAAGAAAATTCGGTTGAGAAAGCTGCCTTACCAAAGCCAGTTTCGCAAGATCAGGTAAGCAATAATAAACCCAATGTTATTGTTTTTTTAGTTGATGATCTTGGCGTTAATGATACCTCCCTTGCCATGAGTCAATCGAAGACGCTTTATAATAAACGCTATAAAACCCCCAACCTTGAAAAGATGGCAGAGCAGGGTATAACGCTTACCAATGCTCGAGCCAATGCTATTTGTGTGCCTTCAAGAGTCTCTTTACTAACCGGGAAAAGCTTTATCCGTCATCAAGTTAAAGGCGACATAGTAGCAACAATGAGTAAATCGGGCGCTTTGTTATTTCCACCCGCTAAAGTAATCGAAAAACCTGAAGATATGTTGCCGGCTTTATTACAAAAGCAAGGATATCTCACTGTACATGCAGGTAAGTACCACGTTTGTCATCACTGTAGCAGCGAGACCAGCCCGACACCTGAAATGGCAGGTTTTGATATCAATATTGGTGGCTCATTTTATGGCGCACCGGGCAGTTATCAACCAGTGGATGAGTACGGCAATGTTAAACAACCGGGACGGTTAAAGGGGCTAGAAAACTACTATTCCTTGGAGAATAAGCAGAAAAATATTCATTTAACTGATGCGTTAACCGAAGAAGCCATGAGCGCGGTTAAGCTTGCGGTTAATAAGCAGCAGCCGTTCTTTTTATATCTTGCTCATTACGCGGTACATACCCCTATACAGCCGCATAATAAATATCTAAAAAATTATAAACTTACTGTTGGTGAGCCGGAGCAAGAAGGGCAATACGCCAGTATGATTGAAGGGGTAGATGCTAGCTTAGGTTATGTAATGGCAAAGCTTGAACAATGGCAAGTAGCGAAAAATACCTTAGTTATTTTCTATTCAGACAATGGTGGCCGAGTGCTTGGTCGTGGTAAAAAATCGCTTTATGGCGATTGGCAGTTTAACTTTCCATTGCGCAGCGGCAAAGCTTCAAACTACGAAGGCGGTAACCGAGTACCTGGCGTTGTTAAGTGGCCAGCAGGCATTACCGCCAATATTACCAATACTGCGCCCGTGATGATTGAAGACATTTACAGCACAGTACTAAGTGTTGCGGGTGTCAATGTAGAGCAACGAGATGATATTGACGGCATGGATTGGTCGAAATTTTTTTCGAGTAAACAAGTACCAGAAATATTTACCAACAGATCGCAGTTTTTCGCTATGCCTTATCAGTTTGATGGCACATTTTATAATGGTGCTGATTTCATTGAAGGAGGCGTAGAGCCTGCCACTTCGGTGATTAGTGACAAGTGGAAATTGATTTATTTCTTCACTGATGAGCGATTTGAGCTGTATAACTTGGCTGACGATCGAGCAGAACAAGTGAACTTAATTAATCAGCAACCAGTACAAGCGCAACGTTTAGTTACTTTGTTAGATAGCAAAATGAAGCAACATAACTTTGACGATATTATGCCTAAGCGCAGTAGTGATGGTAGTGCCATTAACTGGCCAAGTGAGGCATTTAAGTACTTTTCCAAGAGTGAGAGATAAGTAGTAAGAAAGTTTTATTTGGTGATAAAAGAAATACAAGTAGCCGTAACATGGCGTTAGCTGTGAGACGGCTCAGATCTTTACTCTATATTTAAAGAAAGTTTATACCGCACGGCAGGCGATACTTAATCGCAAGGGAAATGTTGTGGCTTACGAGCTGTTAAACAGGAGAAGGCCGGAGAATATGTATCCACAAATAGATCCCCATAAAGCAACGTCAAAATTAATAATGCGAACTCACCTCAATCAAGGTTGGTTTACTTATCCCTGCAACTCTAGTGCCTACCTTTAAGGTGATGAAGTAATTTGTAAGTCAGTCAGTGTAATGTCCAATTCATTAAAGACCTCAGTATATTCTTTAGGAAAACTAGTCGGTATATAGTTCCTAATTACCTTACTATTGCCGCTTTCTGCGATCAATATAAAACCTTGCCACTTTTGCGTAGCAACTTCAGTAAACAAGGCCGGCTCTTCCTGATAATTTTGTTGCCAGTAATAGTTGAGGTCTTCAGCTTTAATATTGATGGCATGCCAGGGCTGTTTTGACTCAGGCTTGACGCTAAAGGGATAAGCACCATAAATTGTCTTTTGTTTGGAGTTACCATGATTTTCACCATAAAATATCAAGGTGAAATTTGCCAGCTCTGATAGGATTCCTTTATAGTTATTGGTGTTTTTCAACCACGGGTTTTGTTTACTAAGCGCCTCAAAATTAGCGGTGATAATACTTTTTTCGGGCGACAGCTTAATCTTAAAGTGTAATTGATTAAGTTGCTCAATCTGTAGGTTAAGTGTCTGCAATGATACTTCAAAGCCATTGCTATGCTGCTGTTCCCAGTTAAGTAACTTCTTAACTAAGGTGAGTTCATATAGAGCTTTACTTGGGGAGGAGGCAGAACGCTTATGAAGCTGGTATTTATGTGCGGCTTGATTTAGCTCTGCATAAACACCGTGTTTTTCCCTAATGTGATTCCAACTACTAATCTTACTAGCTTCAATGAAGGTCTTATCAGCCGCCGTTATTCTTTCTGCTTTACTGAAGAATGATATGCATAATGCCAGCAATACTAAGCTTGGTAATTTCATTTTGTAGGATAATTTTTCTATGACTTAATAAAAGTTATCCTACGTTTTCTTGTGCTTTGCTGCAATAAGTTATCGCTTATTCTACTGCTATGCCCATATTGTCTTGCCAAGCTTGCAACTCTGTCATTAAACGTTGGGTTACTTTAGGCTTTTTATCCGCAATATTATTGGTCTCGCCAAAATCTTTATTAACATTATAAAGTTCAATATTGCCTGAGTCGTACCAGTTTATTAACTTGTGTTTTCCATCGTTGATAACCGTACCGCTAGGTGTGCCACAAACCCTAGCTAGATGGCCTTGTGTTCTAAAATGCCAGAACATTGCTGGGCGAGGCGTTTGGCTTTTATTAAGCAAGGTATTGGCGTAACTTTGCCCATCTAGATGTTGTGATGCTTGTTCAGTTAATGATGCTAAATTTAATAAAGTAGGGTAGTGATCAGTGCCAGCAACAGAGTGGTTGCTAACAGAGTTAGGGGCAATTTTACCTGGCCACTTCACTACAAGCGGTACCCGAATACCACCTTCATATAACCAACACTTACCTGCCTTTAATGGTAGGTTTGACGTTGCTTTGCCGCCATAGGCGGTTGTTTTTGTGCTTTCGCCACCGTTATCCGAGGTAAATACAATAATAGTATTATCGCTAAGATTTAAGGCATCGAGCTGTTTAACTATATTGCCTAAACTGTCATCTATGCTTTTAATCATGCCGGCGTAAGTGGCATTATCTTGATGCATTTTTTGTTTTGCTGGACCTAACGCTTTATATGCGGGACCGATAAACTCATGTTTATTTATACGCTGTTGGGCTTGTTGTTTATCAACTTCTTTTGACTCTATTGGTACATGTACCGCGTAATGTGACAGGTATAAAAAGAATGGTTTGTCTTGGTTTTTTCTAATAAAGGCGTTTGCTTTTTCGGTGAGTGAATCGGTTAGGTAGTCACCATTTTTATCGACTAAGTCTAAGCCTGGAACTTTTTTGTCGTTGTCATTATCACCGTAAGGATAAAAATAATGGGCTGGAGCGCCTTTATCGTGGCCACCGACATTAATATCAAAACCTTGGTTTTCAGGGTAAGCACCTGGTTTACCTAAGTGCCATTTTCCGGCAAAAAAGGTCGAGTAACCTTGTTCTTTAAACGCTTCAGCCATGGTTTTTTCGTTTGGCGGCATAGTACCAAACTGTTTGCTTTTTTTGATGCGTGCCGGGTATTTACCTGTCATCAGTGCAAAACGTGAACCAATGCATAAAGGGTGAGCTGCATAAGCGCCAGTAAAAGACATACCTTCTTTGGCTAGAGCATCAATATTGGGCGTTTGATAAATTTTTGAGCCGTTGCTGGCAGTATCCGCCCAACCTAAATCATCAACTAAGAAAAACACTACGTTGGGTTTATCTTGGGCGTTTGCGGAGCTTAACTGACCAAACAAGCAAAGCGTGAATAGCATAAGCTTTAAACTTGATAATAACGGTACTTTCATTGTGCTTCCTACTGATAAGAAATAAATATTAATCAAACTATGATGTCAGGTAACAATTTGACTGGCTATCAGGAAATCCTCATTTTACTGTAGATGAAATGTTTGAATAGAAGAAGCATGTGATAGTGAATGGAGTGATTGGAAGATAATGGGAAAATGAACAGAGTTCTAATAACTCGTTGTTAGAACTCTGTTCATTCATATATTAATCTTCTTTTGGCAGTCTCGCTACACCTGAATCTATTGCTGCTTTGGCCACAGCGCTAGCAACACGATCACATAACCTTGGGTCCATCGGTTTCGGAATGATATAACCCCTACCAAATGTTAAGCTTTCTTCACCACTTGCCGCTAATACTTCAGCAGGCACAGGCTCTTTGGCTATTGCACTGATGGCATAAACAGCGGCAATTTTCATTTCATCGTTAATTGTACTGGCTCTAACGTCTAATGCACCCCGGAAAATAAACGGGAAACATAAAACATTGTTCACTTGGTTTGGATAATCTGAGCGACCTGTTGCCATAATTAAGTCATCGCGTATTGCATCGGCAAAGGCTTCACTGGTATGTTGATTCTTTTGCTTTTTAGCCCATTTAATATCTTCGCCAAAATCAGTTAACCAAGGTTGCCATTGGCCACCTTTGCTAATAGGAGCCATACCACCTTCGTGCACTGCGCGACCAATAGTAAAATAGCGTTTTAAGGCGTCGTTGCCAACATGCTATTTACCTGTGATAAAGGTTTCGTAACCTGCTGCTCTAAACGTTTCGCCCATTAAGGGGTGAGTTGTTTTGTTGGACTTAGGAGAAAAGCCAGTCATATGTAAGTTACGACCGGTATTTATCATTTGGCGACTTGGCGCACAAACCGCGCCAGACCATTATCCCTGATTAAATACGTGAGTAAATGCCATGCCACTGTGCGCTAATCTGTCGATATTTGGCGTATTAATGGCATTGTTGCCTAACGCGTTAATGGTATCGATAGATTGGTCATCAGTGATGATGAGTAAAATATTAGCACGCTCACTTTGTGCTGAAGGTGCTCCTTGTTCTGAGTGACTTGGTAGAACAGCTAAAGAGCTGGTAGCGCACAATAATAAAAATAGTGATTTTATTGATTTAAGGGCGTTGCTCATAATAAACCTTATTATAATTATTTTACATTGTATGATTATAATAGGTAAAATACACCTCTGTGCAAGGGTTAATATTACTTTGTAGGTATAAATAAAAAAGAGCAGACTAAGCTGCTCTTTATATGATTTTTTAACTTGTTAATTCGTTATAAATTATTATGCTTTATGAACATTGTGCGCTCTATAGCCATAAATCGCGATAACAATAAAACAAACAAGGGGCAATACAAATGAAGTCTGAACGACAGGAATACCCGCGATAAGTGAAGCTCCATCTATCATGTTACCTTGTAATGGTGGCATTAAAGCACCGCCAACTATCGCCATAACTAAACCTGCGGAAGCTAAACTTGCATCATTGCCAGTATCTTTAAGGGCAATGCCGTAGATGGTTGGGAACATTAGTGACATACAAGCAGAGGTAGCTATAAGACAATAAAGTCCGGTCATGCCACCAATGAATATGGTACCAAATGATAACGTTATGCCACCCACAGCTAATATTTGCAGTAATTGACCAGGGCGAATTTTAGCGAGAAGGAAAGTACAAATAAAACGACTAGCCAAGAAAATACCCATAGCAAACATATTATATTGTTGCGCCTGTGCAGCGGTTAAACCAACAGACGTCATGCCGTAATGGATGATGAAGGTCCAAGACATGATTTGTGCACCAACATAGAAGGCTTGAGCGATAACACCTTCACGGTAACGTGCATTAGACAGTAAACGTACAAAGGTAGCCTTTAATACTTTACCGGTCAATGGTTCGTCATGGGTAATGGTGTTTGGTAATTTACGAAATAAAAATACCACAAAGAGTATCGCTACGACCGAGGCAATGACTATATAAGGACCACGGACTGTAACTAAATCAGCTGCTTGCATAGCTTGGTGTGCAACAGGCTCAGCAACAGAGAAGTCCGCTAATGCTTGTGTTAATTTACCATCGGCCACTGAAGGTAATAAATCAGCGTATTCAGGATGTGCTAATTTTTCAGCAGCGCGAAACTCTTCAACTTTAAGTTCACTTAAAATATAGTTTGAGGCAACAAACATACCGCCAAGTGAGCCAATAGGGTTAAAAGCTTGCGCTAGATTCAAACGTTGTGTTGATGTTTCCGGTGAGCCCATAGAAAGAATATATGGGTTAGCTGTGGTTTCTAATAAGGCAAGGCCACAGGTTAAAACACATAAGGCTAATAGAAAGAAGTTAAATTGGGCGGTCATACTTGCAGGTAGGAAAAGTAACGCGCCAATAGCGTAAAGCGCTAATCCTAATAATATGCCAGCTTTATAGGAGAAGCGACGAATGAAAATAGCAGCAGGTATTGCCATGATGCCGTAACCTAAATAAAAGGCAAACTGTACCATTGAACTTTGTGCATTACTGATCAGGAAGATATCTTTAAATGCTTTTACTAAGGGGTTGGTAATATCATTTGCGAAGCCCCAAAGTGGGAATAATGCCGCGACGAGTATAAAAGGGAGTAGGTATTCTTTAGCGATTATCGGTGTTTTAGCAACACTTACTTGATTAATCTCATCACCTACTGTTTCTATTGCTGTTGTCATGTTGACCTCTTTAGCTTGAGTTTATCACTTTGTTAAAAACTGTGTATGAGTGTTAAACACCTTAGCTTCATGTGACTTTTATAGTTAATGTACACAAACTACTCTCTGTGAGGTATTCTGTCAATACATTAGCTGTTGATTATCACTAAAGGTCACGTTATTTTGTTATTGCTTTTTTTACATCAGATAAAGCCACCCTAAGAAATGAGAGCGTAGCAAGTGAGTTGCTGAGTAATAGTCTATCGACATGAAAAGAATTAATTGTTGAGTAGTACAAACAATAAAAGTACCTGGAAATCCATTGTGATAAAAAATAAATATGTGATGTTAGTCTGTTTTTTTAGCTTGACGCTTTTTTCTGTTCTTGAATGTGTAGCGAATGAACCTGAACCTAAAGCAGCCTGTGTTAGTTGCCATGATAATGCTGTACAAGCATGGAGTAAGTCTGATCATGCAAAAGCAATGGCTTTACCAACAACGGACACTGTCTTAGCTGATTTCAATAATGTGGATGTTGAGCATTATGGCCAAAAAGCGCATTTTTTTATCAGAGATAAACAATATCTGGTAACTATTTCTTATCGAGGTAAGACGGGTACTAAGTTTGCTAAAACTAAGGAAACTACCGCTTATTCCGCTCATACCTATCAAATTAAATACACCTTTGGTCATTTTCCTTTGCAGCAATATCTTGTTGAAACAGAGCAGAGAAAGTTGCAAGTATTACCCTTTGCATGGGACTCTCGTAGTAAAAGCGAGGGCGGTCAGCGTTGGTATCATAATTACAGCCATGAAGAAATAAAACCCGAAGACAGGTTACATTGGCGTCAACCATTACAGAACTGGAATGGTATGTGTGCAGACTGTCATTCTGATGGCTTAAAAAGAAACTACGATAGCGATAAAAACGAATTTAATACCACGTTTGATAATATCAATGTAGGTTGTGTGTCTTGTCATGGCGATATGTCAGAACATGAAAAACAAAAAACACCACGAAATATTGCTAAAGATGTAACTTCTGTGCAGCACCCAACAGGACAATGGTTACGTAATCTTGGGGATAAAACTGCACATTGGCAAGGTGAAAAACGTGATAATAGCTTTATGGATAACTGCTTTGCATGTCATGCATTACGTGCGCCATTAACCGATGGCATAAAACCCAACACGCCATTTCTAGATCAGTTCATGCCGCAGCTCCCCTCAGCTCCAAATTATTATGCGGATGGCCAGATAAAAGAAGAGGTGTATGTGTATGGCTCTTTCTTACAAAGTAAAATGTATGGTGAAGGGGTGAATTGTTTAGATTGTCATGACAAACATACTATGAAGTTGAAAATTGAAGGTAATGGTTTATGTTTACAATGTCATGGTGCTGAGGCATACAACGCAAAATCTCACCACCAACACCAAGAGGCATCTTCCGGAGCACAATGTGTTAGTTGTCATATGCCGACAAATAGATATATGGGTGTAGATGACAGGCGAGATCATAGCTTTAAAATTCCAAGACCAGACTTATCATCACAGTTTAATACCCCTAATGCTTGTATAAAATGTCATGACGATAAAAGCAACCAATGGGCGAGTGACAATCTAGAAAAGTGGCATGGTAAGCCAAAATCATTAGCAAAAAGTAAACAGTTTTTAATGGCGTTAAATAACGGCCAAGCGATTAACCTTGAAGATCATTTAAGCATTATTGCTGATAGCAAACTTGATGTCATTAGTAGAGCGAGTGCACTGCAAATGCTTAGCTTTACACCACAAATGATCACCATTGAAATTTTGAAACCCTATTTAACCCATCAAGAAAATTTAATTAGACTAAGTGCTGCCACTACGGCGTTGTTGTTAACACCAGAGGTAAGAGTTTTACACCTTAGCCCATTACTAACCGATAAATTCAAAGCGATAAGAGTCGCGGCAGCAAGAAGCTTAGTCACTAATAGAATCGCCGTGGAGTATCAACAAGCGTTTAATAGTGCTTTTAATGAGTTGCTTAGTAGTAATGAATTAACTAGCTGGCGCGGAGAAGGCAGAGCAAATCAGGGTTTATTAGCGTTAGAAACCAATCAAATATCAACAGCCGAGCAAGCATTTTTAGGGGCTATTACTGTAGAACCCTATTTTGATACGGGTTATATAAATTTAGCGGATTTATATCGCACGCAGCAACGTTCAACAGAAGTTGCTAGTGTGTTAGCCAAGGGCATGAAAAACTTACCTAACTCAGGAGCATTAAAATACGCTTATGGCTTGCATTTAGTCCGAGTACAGCAGCACAGCAAAGCGCTGGAATTTTTTGAACGAGCGACCTTAGTTGAGCCACAATCACCGCAGTATTTATATGCCTTTATTTTATCCCTTGATGGTCAGGGAGAAACGGTGAAAGCAGTCAATAAATTACAAAAACGAATAGGTAGCTACAGTGATAATCAGCAATTAAAAGAGTTGGGTTTGTATTTGGCACAAAAGAGTCAAAACAGAAAAATGTATGATTGGTTTATAGGGATTAAATAACTTAGTAGTTGTTTAGCTTGGTAATTAATTCAAATGAAAATTGTTGATTTCAAATGACTGCTACGACTACTAATTTTTAATGTATAAATACTGTTGGGTCCACTAAGTAATTACGTATTCTAGTTAGTTATCGCTTGATGGCTGTGCGTCTAGAAATTACCGCGAAATACATAAGAGAACTTATAGAAAGAGACCGTTCAAAAAACTTGATTTAGTTCAAACACTCCACCAATAATACAACTTATAGAGATATCCAAGAAGATAATGACAATATGGCTTTAATCACTACGAACGGCATAGAGTTTAAGATTAAAAAGCTAAACTATTAATATTTGACAGTTGTGATATATAAACTGAATAAGTATAGTGCGCTTCTTTTCGAATATTACTTATTATTATTCAGTTACATTAGCGTGTATAGCCGAACGTTATTCGGAAGGATGTAGTTAAGTATCTGTTTTGTAAGTGATTGGTGTAGGTCTTGAAAACCGGCAAGGGTTTGTAGCCCTTCTAGAGTTCAATCTCTATCTCAACGCCACATTTAGAAAAGGCGCTAATCGAAAGGTTAGCGCCTTTTTACATTTAGAATTTTTACAACCTGAAATAGGTTGGTAGCGCAGCACCTACGACATAGAGTTCAAATCTTTATCTCACCGCCATATTCTAAGAAACCGCTAATCGAAAGATAAGCGGTTTTTTTTCGCCTTGAGTTTAGTGGTAGGAATAAATAGTGGGTTTGTAGCGCAGAACCTACGACATACCATTAGCAAACGCGCGGCTAGTTTTTTAAAAGTGAGGGCTTATTAGTAAGTGATGTAGACAGTGACTATCTGTCTTTGGAAGTGCTGGACGAAGGTTTTATGTTTACATTCAGGGGTATTCAATTACTTATTGTATCGCTATAGGTTCTCAGCAAGGACGAAAAGTTCTCTCCTTCAAACCATTACAACTATGACAGACCAAGAGGTTGAGTCAGGCTATGACTAAATTGTGGCAGGGTTTAATCTCTATGCAGGCGTAATGAGCAACGACCAGGATAGGAATAAACTCGAAAGTACTTTATTTTACCTATGTTTGACTGACGTAAAAATTGAGAACCAACCCTTTTTATTATCTCCATAAGCAGAATATCAAGCTGTTCTAAGTTGCTATTAATCCAATACTGCTAACAACCCCCTTTGCAAAGAGACTCACGGGCATAAGGCCTCATCGTAAATCGGTAACTTTCATCAAAGGGTGAAAAACTAACAATTTTACCAAAATTCAAAGTTTAGTGGGATAGTTAGCTCACATCATTGAATTTACTTGTGTTTTTTCTTATTTATCATCCATCAACTAATGATTAGTAAAAACACTTGACTTATTATTGGCTGTTATTTATTGTTTGTTGGTGCATTTTTATACGCTTCAATTTTATTTTAAGCTCATCGTACTTGATGAATAAATGCCGTTTACAGCACTCGAAAAAATATTTGAGTGCTGTTTAACCATTACTGACCAAACACAAAAAGGTAGATATACAATATGAAAGAAAAAATTAACTATTTAACCGTCTGTATATGCTTAACAATGGGCGGACAGGCCCAACTAGCAAGTGCCGGAGATATGACCAACTTTTTAGATGCACTTCGTGGATTTGAGTCGGGTCTCCCTGATGCAACAGATGCAATAGTCAATGGGTACCAAACGGGTTATAACGATGACAGTGCTCGTACCTATAGCTACTTAAAAAAAGACAATCTCGGCAATGATATTCCAGGCCGGATAGACTTGGCTTGTGATGGTAGTGTTGTCGGTGAAACTCATTCGGTACAAAGATATTTCCAAAAATTGGATGTTGATCGTTTTTACGATAACAACGCTTCTCTTGCAGATCGTAAGCGAATGATCAGAAAAATGCAGTATAGCTCGCTAAATGCTTGGGGTTTCGTTGGCTATCAAAATGGTGAAGCGACGCTTATCACCTCTGGATATTACATCCCAGAAACAGAAAGAGGTCTTAGCAAGTATTATTCTGCTCGTCCAGGCAGCGAATGGGCTGGAGTAGGTACAGGGCTACAAAGTGAAGCGACTTGTACTGGCACTAAAGAGACAATTACCTTTAGATGGGAAGGCGGCACTGTTGACTTGATAACACCTCAGGTTAATGAATGGAAAGGTGTATTTAGTGGTAAGAGCGACATTTATCAATTTGATGATATGCGTATACCAGCAAAACAAGAACAAATAATCCGTGCCTTGATGCGCTCTAACTACATAAAATTTCGTGAGTTAATGCAGGCAAGAGGCAAAGACTGGTCAGATATATTAGGTACAAGTTACGACTATATTCATATAGAAAATGGTCAGCGAGTGACTAAAACCACAACGATAACCATGTCTGGCATTATCGCTGCTACTCATCTACGAGGTGCATTAGGTGTTATTAATGCAATTTTTGAAGGTACGGATGCAGGCGATGAAACCGGTACTACCGCTGGTTTTTATATGGATATGTTTCAAGGGCACGATACTTTATTTGACACGCCAAGTAATGACATCATTTCTGGAACACCGCACGCAGAAATGCTCTATGCAGGCTGGGGCAATGACACCGTTATCACTGGTGACGGCATAGACCAGATAGTTATTCAAAAAAATGCTGCGGGTAATACTCAGACAGTTATCAACGACTTTACCCTCGGAAAAGATCGCATTTCTCTTGGTGTAGAGTGGACAGGTTCGCCTTTAGCTCAAATGACTATTACCAGTACTAGTGATCAAACAGGTTCGGTATTAACACTTCCGGGTAACCAATCGATTGTATTACAAGGCGTACCTAGCAGTAGCCTACCGACAAATATGGATGACTATATTGTCCATTCAAAAAGCTACGTGCAGGGTTGGGGTGGAACTAGAGAAACCATTACGGGTTTCCGCCCAATGCTCGACAAAATTGTTCCTGAAAGACATGTCACTGTTTCCGACTTGAGCGCCTTTGAAAACGCAGCCGGTAACCTAGAGGTAGGCACCGATACTTGGAATACTAAAGAGTTTGTTGGTCTTAAACTAACAGATTTAACCGCTGAAATGTTTTCTGATATGACTGGTGATATATCTCAGCTTGGTGGTATTACTATTCCAGCTAGACCTGTTATAACTGCTAATGGTGATACTGCTGCAAATGGCGGTGATATGATTAACCTTACTGGTAGCGTAACGGGGACGAGTAACTATGAGTGGACTCAAGTTGAGCCATTATTCCCTAAGGCTACTATTAGTAATCCAACGTCTTTAAATACGTCGATAACTTTACCCACAGTTGACTCTACTACTGAGTTCTATTTTCAGTTGAAAGGGGTTAACGGTTTAGCCAGTAATGCCGCCTCCCATAGAGTTTTGGTAAACAGCGGCGCCACAGGTAATAACGCACCGACAGCGGTGCTTTCGTCTTCAGCAGCCAGTGTTGTCGAAGGTGGTACTATTAACTTAACGGGTGCTAACTCGACCGATCCTGACGCTAATACGACATTGACTTATCAATGGAGTGTATCGTCAGCCAATGCCGGTAGTTTCAGTTCTTCAACAGTCGCCAACCCAACATTTACAGCAGCAAATGTTACCGCTGATACGAGTGTTAATATCAGCTTAGCTGTCAGTGATGGTGAGCTTAGCGATAGCACTTCAACATGGATAACGGTTTCTGACTCGACAGTAGGTAATAGAGCACCGACAGCCGTACTTTCATCATCAGCCTCAAGTGTTGTTGAAGGCGATAGTATAACGTTAACCGGTGCTAACTCTACCGATCCAGATGCCAACACTACACTGAGTTATCAGTGGAGTGTATCGCCAGCTAGTG
>JALJPA010000050.1 GCA_022969215.1 Colwellia sp.
CGCGGCTTCATCTGGGGTGAAATTAATCTCCTCTAATTCATCAAGCAGTTGCTGCATAACTATTTCCACTAAACCGACAACAGGGATATGGGCATTTATGGTTTTAGAAATAGACGTTGGGTCAATGTCTACATGAATAATAGTCGCATTGGGGCAGAATTTTTCGACATTATTGGTGACCCTGTCATCAAATCGCGCACCTAGCGCCAAGATAACATCAGCATTAGCCATGCTTTTATTTGCTTCAAGGCTGCCGTGCATGCCTAACATACCGACAAATTGCTTATGAGTACCTGAAATGCCACCAAGCCCCATCAATGTATTGGTTATCGGCGCTTTAAGTGTCTCTACTAAGGTGGTTAGTAATTCAGCTGCATCAGCTATGACAATACCACCACCGGAATAAACCACCAGTTTTTTTGCACTGGCAATGGCTTGCGCGGCTTTTTTTATTTGCTTGGGATGGCCTTTGATATTCGGGTTGTAAGAGCGCATTTTAATATCGGTATTGATACTAAATGGTCCTTTATTATCTGGAGTTAAGATGTTTTTAGGCAACTCGATCACTACAGGGCCAGGTCTGCCAGTACTTGCTAGGTAAAAAGCCTTAGAGATGGCATCAGGAATATCCGCTAAACTTCGACAGTTAAAACTGTGCTTTACAATAGGGCGAGTACAACCAACGATATCCGTTTCTTGAAAAGCATCATTACCTATCAGTGAACTAGCAACTTGACCAGCAAGTACCACCATAGGAATTGAATCATAATAGGCTGTGGCAATACCGGTAACACAGTTGGTTGCACCAGGACCTGAGGTGGCTAGCACTACGCCAACTTCGCCTGTCGCTCTGGTATAGCCATCAGCCATATGTGTGGCCGCTTGTTCATGACGAACTAAAATATGTTCAATTTCATCTTGCTGAAATATAGCGTCATATATATCTAAAACGGACCCGCCTGGGTAGCCAAAAATATACTTAACTTTTAGTGCGGATAGCGATTTAACTACCATTTCTGCACCAGTAAAAAGTTCTGTTGTCATACCATCACCTTGATTCTTTGAATTTATTTAATTGAAATTTGTTACTTATATAAATATAGAGTAAATAAAAAACCCCCGGTCTTATGAAGAGCGAGGGTTTGTTGATATTCTGCTTAATCGTTTTTGCTAAGCACAAGGTATCCCCGCTAGTGATGAAAACACCACGACGACTAAGAGGACGACATTGAGGACTGTTGTTTTAATAATCATATTAATTTAACAAAAACGTAAATACTTGAATGGTACTATTTTTAAAGGCTTTACTCGCTGGTGTCAACCAATAATTACAAAATGGCAAAAAAAGTGTTTGATATTCTTTTATTCTAATACTTGACTGTTATTTTATTCGTTTGGATTTTATTTTATATCTTAAGTTGTAGCAGTTTTAAACAATTTAAATCACTGTTTTATCTGTATTAGTAATACATTTTGATTTATATTAACTGTAATGTAATATCGCAACTAGCCAGACTTATAATATAGGTCTTACTACAAAAAATGGAATAAATATGACCCCACTTAAATTAATAATTATTACTGGCTTAATTGCTTTTACCGCAGGGTGTGCAACACATTCAGCGAAAGTTGATTTTGACAAAAATACTGAAATAGAAACCATTAACTATAAAACCTTTGCTTGGTTAACTAAAGGCAAGATTATGGCGCCAGCTGTTGATATCAATCCTGTCATGAAAGAAAGAGTTGATGACAGTATTGAACAAGCTTTTATTGCCAAAGGTTACCAGTTAGTTGCCAATGCTGAAAATGCGGACTTTACTATTTCTTATACCGTAGGTAGCCGAGATAAAATTAAAGTGAATAGCTATCCGGCTACTTATAACAGCGGCTTTGGCTGGGGCCGTGGCTATTACGGTGGCCGTGGTTACTACGGAACTATGTCTATGGGCACTGAAACCAGTGTTAGACAATATGTTGAAGGTAAGTTAGCGATTGATATCTATGATGTTAAAACTCATCAACCAGTATGGCATGGTTGGGCAACCAAGCGTTTAACCTCAGAAGATAAAGAAGCACCATCGGCAGCCTTGAATGCTATTGTTATCAAAGTAGTGAATCAGTTTCACTAAATCTATATTTTTATGTTCATAAATTGGAAAAACGGCTCTATGCCGTTTTTTTTTGCCTACAATAAAGGTATTTCAACTGAGATTTCTTATCATGATAGAGGGAGGTTTTTTGTAATATTCCTAGTAATTTAGCTGTTCTGAATTACACTAATATTATGGTCTCCTCAAGATAATCGACATTAATGAGTAACTTTATTTTTCAAGACGAAGTTGAAGAAGAAATTGACGACAAACCGCATAAAGTGGATAAGTTTTGGCGTATTTTAGTTGTTGATGATGATGAGTCTGTTCATCAGGTAACTAAACTAGTACTCGCTGATGCTGAAATCGAGCATAGAAGATTGGACATAATATCTGCTTTTTCTAGTAAGCAAGCCAAAGAAATTTTGTTAAATGATAATTCATTTTGTATGGCTTTTGTTGATGTAGTGATGGAAACCGACCATGCTGGCTTAGAGTTGGTTGAGTGGATAAGAAAAGATCTTAAAAACCAATCGATACGCTTGATATTACGTACAGGACAAGCCGGTTCTGCCCCTGAGGCAAAAGTCATTAAAGAATTCGATATCAATGACTATAAAGAAAAAACTGATTTTACCGCCAATAAAATGATCACCACAGTGTATGCGAGTATTCGTGCCTATCGTGACATTATGACCATTCAACGAAGTCTTGATGCCTTTAAAAAGCTTATTGCAACGACTCATGATTTATTAAAAATCAATCAATTAAAGAACTTTGGTTCAGCAGCGCTTGATCATTTACTTGCTTTGATGAATGTGGAAAGCTCGGCGCTCTATATTGCCAGAACCCAAGTTGATTTTGCCAAAAAAACAACCAGCTCAATTATTGCTTGTACTGGTAAATATGTGTGTGAATCGAGTTCTCTTGAAACGTCAGATATTAATGAGCAAGTTAAAGCTAGAATTCAACAAGTCTTTATCGACAAAAGTCATTATCGTGATGAAAGCTGTTTTGTTGGTTATTATCAGGCCTCTGATAATGCTGCTTCAGTATTATATATTGAGTTCGAAGATGATAATGAACATTTTAAAGCCAGCTTAGCTGAACTATTTGCTACCAATGTAGCGCTTATTCTTGAAAGTTTGACTAAGCAAAAAGAAATAGAAAAAACCCAAAAAGAGTTACTCTTTATTGTTGGTGAAGCGGTGGAAGCACGCAGTAAAGAAACCGGTGCACATGTGCGTCGTGTAGCTATTATCTGCGATATCCTAGCAAAAAAAGCGGGCTTAGAAGACAGCTTTGTTGAAGCCATTCGTTTAGCTGCACCATTACATGATTTAGGCAAGATAGCTATTCCGGAACATATTTTACATAAACCCGGTAAGCTAGAGGGAGAAGATTGGGAGATAATGAAATCTCATGCGCAAATTGGCGCTGATATTTTAGAAAAATCTACGGTAAGTGTCTCTAAATTAGCCGCGCGACTTGCTAATTATCATCATGAAAATTGGGACGGTAGTGGTTATCCTAAAGGCTTAAAAGGAGAAGAAATACCTGTGGAGGCTCGAATCATGGCGGTAGCTGATGTTTTTGATGCTTTGGGCTCAAAGCGTTGCTACAAAGAGCCTTGGCCAGATGAAAAAATAAAAGAGTTTCTATTAGCAGAAAGAGATAAAAAATTTGAGGCTAAGCTGGTTAATTTAATCGTCGATGACTTCGATGAGTTTTTACAAGTCAGGATAGATTACCCTGACTATGCTGACCCAGAACATTAATTGGCTGCTAATTCATTCGTAGTAGTTAATACTAGCTAATTAATGACAGTAACATAGAAATTTGCACTTTGAGCTTGTTAGTCAGAGGTTGTACATAGAGCAGGTTAGTTACGTGATAGCTTATCAACGGTCGCTAAACAAGCGGTCATAAAGGTATTTATAAAGTATTCAACCTCTGGCATACTTTCCTTTAATTCGTTTATTTTTATCGCTAACCTTTGTTCTACATGATCAAATTCTGGGTTCTTATGGTTTATTTCATCAAGGGCTTTAATATAAGCGACAATAATATCTGCCGCTTTGACAATGGTTTTATATTCCACGGAGACATTATCTTGAACGATAATATCACTAAACAGCTCTTGTAACTCTTCCGGCAGCGATGCTAAACATTCTTCTTCTGCCAGTAATTCTATTTTTTTAAACTCTCGTGCTATGGCTTTATTGGCATACTTTGTTGGGTTAACAATATCACCATAGCGAGTTTCACTGGCTTCATGATACATGGCAATGGTCGATATTTTATCGGCATTAATGTTGCCATTAAATTTCTTATTTTTAATTACGGCCAGTAAATGAGCAACAATGGCAACCTGATGTGAGTGCTCAGCAACATTTTCTGGCTTTACACAAAACATCAATGACCATCGCTTGATTAATGGCATGCGAAACATCCAAGCTAAAAATGAACTTTGCATTATTACTCCTAAATATTAATAACGATTGTTAATATATACCCGTTACCATTCAAGATGCATGTTTCAGAGTGCTTGAGCAATTTCAATTCAAGGCGCGGTGATGAAATAATGGTTATTCCCTTATAAATCACAGCAACGATGAAGTGATGTTGCTCAAACGCTTCTTCGATGGGTTTAAAATGACTTTATACCGCGTTAAATAATTAAACCATAGAGTGACTATGCTTAAATGATTTTCCTTGCCTAAAGCCATTTTAATTCCCACTAAAGTCCTGCACTTTTATTGGTAATGGGTATGCTATGCTTGAACTTGTTTATAAGTAGCAAAAAAGCTTTTTAATTTTTCCATCGCAGGTATAAGCTCATCTTTATGTGGTAAGAAAACTAGGCGGAAGTAGTTCTGCTCTTTAATGTTAAATGCACTGCCATGTACCAGTAATATCTTTTCTTGTTTGAGTAAGTCTAAAATCATTTGCTCATCATTTTTAATATTAAATTTTTCTTGGTCTACTTTAACAAAAAGATATAAAGCGCCCATAGCTGGGTGACAAGATAAACCATCAATGTCATTGATCATCTTGGCTGCAATATTTCGCTGTTTTAATAACCGGCCATCACCAGTAACTAGCTCATTAATACTCTGATAACCACCAAGGGCGGTTTGAATTGCATGCTGACAGGGCACATTGGCACAAAGACGCATGGAAGAGAGCATAGTTAAGCCCTCTAAATAATCTTCAGCATGAATCTTAGGCCCAGATATTACCATCCAACCGGCTCTAAAACCGGCAACGCGATAGTTTTTAGATAAACCGCCCATGGTAATTATTAATACATCTTGCGCTAGGCTTGCGGTCGGAATATGTTTGGCTTGGTCAAATAAAATTTTATCGTAAATTTCATCACTGAAAATAATTAAATCATGTTTACGAGCCAGGGCAATTATCCCTTGTAAAATCTCTTCAGGGTAAACCGCACCTGTTGGGTTGTTTGGATTAATCAACACAATCGCTTTGGTTTTATGAGTGATCTTTGCCGCCATATCTTCAAGGTTAGGATACCAAAAATTCTCATCATCACAATGATAATGAACAGGTGTACCGCCGGACAGTGATACTGCAGCCGTCCATAAGGGATAATCCGGCGCAGGGATTAATACTTCATCGCCGTTATTAAGCAAAGCTTGCATGGCCATGACAATTAGCTCACTAACACCGTTGCCAAGATAAATATCATCAACACTGACATCTTTAATGTCTTGCTGTTGAAAATACTGCATTACGGCGACTCGTGCGGAATAGAGCCCTTGCGACTCAGCATAACCCTGCGAGCTAGGTAAGTTATGAATAACATCTTTTAAAATATCATCAGGTGCCTCAAAACCAAATGGGGCAGGGTTGCCAATATTAAGTTTAAGAATTTTATGACCTTCATCTTCAAGGCGTTTCGCCGCTGCCGCTATTTGTCCTCTAATTTGGTAACGGACATTGTTAAGTTTAGAGGACTTGGTAATAGCTTTCATGAGTTGGCAACTTCTTAAGTAAAGGGAGAGAAAAATGAACATATCATTGTTGCCAATAATGCGCTGATTTGAAAGTCTTATTTTGGCTTTTTTTAAGGCTTAATTGTCAGCTTTTAGCTCGAAAAGGCATATTACAATGATTGTAAGCTAGATAAAATTCAGCTGACGAAAAGATTAAAAGAGTGTTAGCTTAGTAACAGCTCAAATTTATGGCTTGGTGGCTAATTATTTAGCGAGTGATAAGGCCAAATTGTTAACATTGTTTTAGTTAAATGTTGAAAAGGGTTCTACGCTTTTGTTCCGCTTGGCAGAATCACTATTTGTTGAAAGCCGTTTTTGAAAGCCGTTTTTGAAAGCCGTTAATAAAGTACATAATAAAAATTTATAAGTTAAAGGTAATGATATGTATCAAGGGAAATGTTTGTGTGGTGAGGTTCATATTAAAGTGAACGGAAAAATTAGTGATATTATTCATTGCCACTGCTCTTTATGTCGAAAAAACAGTGGTACTGCTTTTGCCACCAACGGTTTTATTAATACTGCTGACTTTGAAATCACCTCAGGAAAAAAGAGTTTAAGTTCTTTTTCATTTAAGCCGGGTCGCAGTCGACATTTTTGTAGTCAATGCGGCTCACCCGTGTATAGCTCAAACGAGGATGACCCAACACGATTAAGAATACGTTTAGGCATTATTGACAGTGAAATTAATGAAAGACCTATCTCTCATAACTTTGTTAGTTCGAAAGCAAATTGGGAAGATCTTGAGGCTGATTTGCCTAGGTATGATGGGCTTGAGCCAAGTCGGCAGTAAGTTGAAGTAAATCTTAGTGACAAAAAAGGAGCCGAAGCTCCTTTTATCATTATTATTCGGTAAGTAAATGCACTAAGGCTACCCTTAGTAACATCTGAACTTTATTTAGTTGAACAAAGCCATCACATCATCAATGGCAATTAATGATTTTTCACCAGTAATACGATTTTTAAGCTCTACTTGTTGAGCATCTAAATTACGCTCACCAATGATAACTAATAATGGTGTGCCCATTAATTCATGATCAGCAAACATCACGCCTGGACGCTCTTTTCTGTCATCAAACAGTACTTCAACACCGGCTTGAAGTAGCGACTCATATAAAGTTTCAGCGGTTTCTTTTACCCGTGCTGATTTAGCCATATTCATCGGTACAATTGCTACTTGAAATGGAGCAATTGCTTTTGGCCATTTTATGCCATATTTATCATGGTTTTGCTCAATAGCTGCTGCGACAATACGAGAAACACCAATACCGTAACAACCCATGGTTAAGGTTTGGTTTTTACCACCCTCATTTAAAACAGAACACTTCATCGCTTCGGCATATTTACGGCCTAACTGGAAAATATGACCGACTTCAATACCACGTTTTATTTCGATAGTACCCTGACCACATGGGCTTGGGTCACCAGCAACAACATTACGGATATCTTGAATGTTGATCTCACCACAATCTCGTTGCCAGTTAACGCCGGTAAAAGAATGGTTATTTTCGTTAGCACCACAGACAAAATCGCTTAAGTGAGCAGCACTACGATCAACAATCACTTCAACAGTTAACCCTTTAGGTCCTAAGGAAGTGCTATGACAATTAGCAACCGCAGACACTTGTTCATCAGTGGCGAATGTTAACGGAGAAGCAATTTGTGCTAAGTTCTCAGCTTTAACTTCATTGAGTTGATGATCGCCACGAAGCACTAATGCAACTATTTTTTCTGGCTCACCTTCTTCTGTTGTACCAATAACTAATAAGGTTTTAACGGTAGTTTTTACATCCAGTTCTGAGGTTTTGATTAAACGCTCAAGTTTTAAGGCAACTTTCTCAATATCTTGAGTCGGCTCACCGCGCTCACCTGTTGGTGCTAACGCTTCGGCTTTTTCAATATTTGCGGCAAAGTCGCTAGCATCACTAAAAGCAATATCATCTTCACCGGAGTCAGCAAGCACATGGAATTCATGTGATTTTTCACCACCAATAGAGCCGGTATCTGCTATAACAGGACGGAAGTCGAGTTCAAGACGTTCAAAGATACGGCAATAGGCATCAAACATAATTTGATAGGTTTTTTCTAAACATTCGTCTTCTAAATGAAAAGAATAAGCATCTTTCATTAAGAATTCACGGCCACGCATTACACCAAAACGAGGACGAATTTCATCGCGGAATTTAGTTTGAATTTGAAAAACAGTTAAGGGTAATTGCTTGTAGCTGCTAAGTTCGTTAGCCACTAGCTTAGTGACCACTTCTTCATGGGTCGGTCCCAAAACAAAGTCACGTTGGTGACGATCTTTTAAGCGCAATAACTCCGGGCCATAATCGTCTAAACGACCAGACTCTTGCCATAAATCTGCAGGTTGCACCATAGGCATTAATATTTCATTGCCACCAGCACGTTGTATTTCTTCACGGACAATGTTCTCAACTTTTTTCAACACGCGTAAACCTGTTGGTAACCAAGTATATAACCCAGAAGCAAGGTTACGAACAAGCCCTGCTCGTAACATCAATTGATGACTGATAACTTCTGCACTGGCAGGGGTTTCTTTAAGGGTAGACAGTAAATATTGACTGGTACGCATGGCTTGTGATTTCCGTAAAAATTGGGGGATATATAATTGCCGTTATTCTATCAGGGGGCTAGCGTATGAAAAAGTAATATATGTATTATTTCTTACTTAGTTACATCAAATGCAACCTGGCCTGGATATATGCAGTTATCTGGTCATTTTCTTCACAAAAACCACGACAAAAAGAGCGATGGTAAAACTGCCGGTAAATGCTTCTATTGCGGCAATGGCACGTGATATGCCCACCGGAGTGAAATCGCCATAACCTAAGGTGGTAAAGGTCACAACCGAGTAGTAAAGCGAAGAAAAGAAAAAGGATAAGTTTTCTTGTGTTGACTGCTCGCTACTGGCAGCTAGAACTGTGCCGTTGTAGCTGAGGCCAGTAAAAGTATAAATAATGGCACAGATAAATATAATGGCGATAGACAAACCTATGATTCGCAAAGGCGCCTCACCATAGCCACAAAAAATATCGACTATTTTTGATACCATCCGCTTAATACTATAACGTGGTAATTGTAAGCGACGCATGGTCAGCTCTTTTTGAATAAAATACCCTGACAGAGTAAATATACCTTCATGCTCGGCGTGTTTACGTAAATCGCGATAAATCTCTTCGGCTTGCTCTAAAAAGTCGATATTTTCTTGCAAATCTTTAGCTTTTAAGGCGGATTTTGCTGCATGTTCTTGTTTGATTTTTTTGCCTATACTGACATTTTCGAATTTGCTGCCAACCCACTTTACCCCTAACATATTTGCGTCTGCTAGGTTGGCACAGTTAAGATTAGCGCTACGTAAATCAGCCTTCATCACGCTGGCATGTTGCAAGTTAATATTAAATAAGTGAGCACTTTTTAGATCAGCATGATAAAAGTCAGCGTAAGAGAAATCATAACCATGCTTCTTATGGTGGTTAACTAGGTCAATCCCTTGCAGCTGTGCACGAGTTAGTATTATTCCGCGTAACATTCCGCCGTTTTGGGCATACTTTTCTAAACGATCTTTTACCTCTGGACCTGATTTATCAATTTCTTTATCGTGCCAATAACAAAAGCCAGAGCTATTAGCTTCACCTTGGCAGCAAAAGGCCTGCTCCTTGGTACTATCGGGGTCTTGATATTGGCACAATAATTTTATTTTATTCATTTTAAGAGTATAGTGCGCAACATCAAAAAGTAAAAAGAGGAACTAGTGTGGATATAACTTTAATTCAGGCAGATTACCAAAATGAACAACACGGCAAAGATTTAGTGATGTTGTTAAATGCCTATGCCCTTGATCCTATGGGAGGCGGAGAAGAACTAGCTGATGACGTTCAACACAATTTGGTTGCTACCTTAGCAAAGCGAAATGACTTTTTAACTATACTTTGTTATGTCGATGGTAAACCCGCAGGCATACTCAATTGTGTTGAAGGTTTCTCAACGTTTAAATGTAAGCCTTTACTTAATATCCATGATTGCGGCGTGTTAAAAGAATATCGAGGTTTAGGCTTAAGTCAAAAGCTGTTTATTGAGGCTGAGAAAATATCCCGTGAGCGTGGCTACTGCAAATTAACCCTTGAAGTGTTAGAGGGAAATATTATTGCGCAAAATGCGTATAAAAAATTAGGCTTTTCAGGCTATGAACTCGATAAAAAAACGGGCAAGGCTATGTTTTGGGAAAAGGTATTATAATTCAATTGTTAAACGTTAATGACAGCAGTTTAGTGTACTGTCATTAATACTCTGTAACTTATATCTACCCTATCTTTAAGCTAGAGATACTATTGCTTAGAAGGAGATAGGTCTTCTTTTTTTCGGCAATTTCTCTTGAAAATTTTCTTGTTGATTCGCAGCAGCATTAGCATCTTTTTTTGCTAAGTTCTTCTTAGCATTTGCTTTCTTTTTCGCTGTTTTAGTTTTAGCCGTAGGGTTAGAGTGCTCACTATCACGTTCAGTAACGGGCTCAGCTTCAGTGGACGTTTCAGCTAATGATTCATTGATGATTAGCTGCACTACTTCGCCATTAAATTCAATCACATCTTGATGATAAACTTTTTTGCGCTTTTGATATTCTACTTCACCGTTGAGTAAAACATAACCTTCACTGATAACGACTTTTGCTTCACCGCCACCGCTAACTAAATTAGCTATTTTAAGTAACTTACATAACTCAACAGGTTGCTGGTTTAATTCAATAACTAAGTAACTCTCTGACATATATTTCTCGTAAATAAGCTGCGTTTCATCATTTGCTGAATCAGCGTGATAACTAACATATTCAGTTCAGGTATTAGTTTAAAGTGCTAATTTAACTAATAACTAATAACTAATAACTAATAACTACTGCGCTAATTGTGCTAAAAGCTCAGCGATCTCAGTTTTCATCTCTTCGCTATCAATATTTTGAGCAGCATCATTGGCTTTATTAGCAAAAACCAGTGCTTTGTCTTTTTCTTCAAACTCGACTTGGCGTAGCGCCATTGCTAAATAAGCTGAGGCGGTAAAAGTAGGTAAGCTTAACTTTTCTGCTATTGCTAAAGCAACTTCATAAATATCCATGGCTTGATCGCCATCTTCGGTAAAGTCAGCAAGTGCTTCCCATTGCAGCGGATGATCTTTGGGCGAGTCTTGATTAGTAGCACAAAGTATTTGTAATTTCTTACAGCTGTCAAGTCTAGACTCTTCATTGTCAGTTGCGGATGCGTCAGCGATTTCTTGGCAAATACTAAGGATGTCGTTATATAGTGGAGCTTTCATTTGAGTACCTAGGGTAATATATCTTAAAGGGTCTAACTGCAATGCCGTAGAGCTTATATTTAAGCGTTATAGCGTCTAATTACAGCGATAATTATGGCGCGTAATATCGCATATTTTCAGATTTTTTGCTATGTAAAAGCAGTTGTTGGGGTAGCTATTTACGATATAGCTAGTGAAAATCTTGTTAAACAGGCCAATTATGAAGCTTTTATTACAAAGGTAAAAATTAGGTAAATTAATTTGTGTTATTCTGTAACGCGAGTAGACTAGCGGGATTAAAAATCCTTAATAAACAATGTCATTAATCACTACGGCAATATTTATGGTAAGGATTACTGCAAAATCAAACCGCTTACGCAAAAGGAATGCCATGACTAAGCCACTTACCCTATCCACAACTTTATCTGCCTTGTGCCTTGCAATGTCTATCAGTCAGCCCGTATTGGCCAGTAATGAACAAACCGTGGACGTTGCGGTTAATAATACCAACACCAAGCAAGTTATCACTGCAACGGCGGTCACCGAGTCAGCTAGTGCAGAGCCAAAAATCACCGAGCAAGCTAGTAGCAAAAAGGCTGCCGTCATTGATAATGACGGCGTTGAAGCAAATAAACTCTATTTTACCCCGGTACCCGTTATAGGTTATAACCCTGCCAACGGCACCATTTATGGTGTTGGTGCTTCTGCCAGTTATTATTTTGGCGAGCCTAAAACCACTAAAGTTTCCAATATGATAGCGGGTCTAGCAAAAACGTCCTTAGGGCAAAGCATTTTTTTATTTAAGAGTACTGCATTTACCGCCAATAACGATTGGGCTTTTTTAGGTGATTGGCGCTACCTTGATACCTCACAACCAACTTATGGTTTAGGTACCGGTCCAGACTCTTCTAAATTGGTCACTAGTGGTCAGGAACTTGAACTGGATGATGACATCTTTTCGGGTACTTATGATAAAAACCAGATGATGGAGTTTAAGTACTTTCGTTTTTATGAAACGGCACTTAAACGTATTCAGGGTGACTGGTATGTAGGTCTTGGTTACCATCTAGATTTGTATAAAGATATTAAAGATAACTTACTTGATTTAGAGGCTGAAGAAAAAGTAGTCACCTCTCATTATAGTTATAGCAAGCTTAATGGCTTTGATGAAACAGGTTATACCTTATCAGGGTTATCATTAAATGTGATGTTCGACAGTCGCGATAATGGTATTAACCCCCGTCAAGGCCAATATGCGTTAGCAAGTTATCGATACAATCCAGAGTTTTTAGGCTCAGATAAAAAATCCAGTACTCTTTGGTTAGAATATCGAAAGTTTCATAGCTTAACTCCAGGCGAAAAATATCCAGACGTATTAGCCTTTTGGGCTTTTGGTAATTTTGTCACCAGTGGTGAAGTACCTTATATGACATTGCCTGCCACAGGTTATGACCAATATGCCCGTAGTGGTACTGGTTATGTACAGGGGCGCTTTCGCGGCCAAGACTATGCTTATGTTGGCTTAGAATACCGTAAACATTTTACTACCATGTGGGGGATTCCTGTAGGTGGTGTCGCGCAAATTAATGCTTCAACGGCTAGCGCGACAGGCCCTAACGATATTAGTTTAGGTCAATACATTAAACCAGGCTATGGCTTAGGTCTTCGGTTTATGCTGCAAAAGAAAACTGGAACAAACTTAGGCATAGATTTTGGTCGAGGTGCTGATGGCGCCAGTGCTTTGTATGTTCGTTTGAACGAGAACTTCTAGGTAACAATTTACCCATATTGAAAATCCACATTTCTAAAAGATAGGGACAAGACATGGAAAGTAAAATATCGTTAATCGCCATTACAGTTTTATTGGTATTAGGCGGCTGCTCTGAGCAACAAACAGACTCGCAAAAGGATCAAGCCCACGTTAAAGAAGTAAGTGCCAGTAACACAGCAAAAAATAAAGATGAATCTGTTGCTGCCAGAGCAAAAAGCATCAAAGAGCAGGAAGATAACGCACCATCAAATCCACTCAAAAATGCTTATTTTGGTGAAACCCATATGCATACCAAGTTTTCTTTGGATGCCTATATTGGTGGTAACCGCATGAGCCCACTTGACTCCTTACAATTTGCTCAAGGACAAGAGAAAACTATCAATGGCCAATTACATAAATTACATCGTCCACTCGATTTTGCTGCTACGACCGATCACGCTGAATATATTGGTGAAATGTATACCACCTTTAATGAGGAAGCAGTAGGGCATAATCAAGAGCAATTAAAAGAATTGCGTGGCTTAACTGAATATAAAGACCAAATACATTGGTTTATTAAATATGTAATATCAGTGAATCGTGGCGATGCAAAACCAGCACATCCACCATTTTATACCGGCATTGAAAGCACTAAAAGTGCTTGGCAGATTATTTTACAAGCCACTAAAGATGAATATAAACCCGGTGTTTTTACTACATTAGCAGCCTTTGAATGGAGTGGTGCGCCAAAAGGCGGCAACTTGCATCGCAATATCCTGTTTAGAGACATGGTGGTCCCAGAGTATCCCGTTGGTTACGCGGACTACAATCGTGAAGAAGCTTTATGGGGATGGATGGCGCAACAAGAGAAAAAGGGCAGTACACTGCTTGCTATCCCACACAACTCCAATGCGTCTAAGTTGATGATGTTTAATCCCAATGATTCTAAAGGTAATCCTATTACTAAGGAATATGCGGAGCTGCGTAGTCACTTTGAACGCACTATCGAAATGATGCAAATCAAAGGCAATTCTGAGGTACATCGAAAATTTTGGCCTGCCGATGAATTTGCTGATTTTGAAAATGCTGACTCGATAGAAAAATTCAGTAAACGCACATTAGATAAACGTAATTTTGTTCGTTGGGGCGTTATTGAAGGCTTAAAACATTATCAAAACATTGGCGTTAACCCATATAAATTAGGTTTTAATGGCGGTACTGACAGCCACAACGGCTTGATGGCAGATGTCGCAGAAGATAATTATATCGGTGGCCATGGTGCAGCAGATGACACACCAGAATTGCGCAGAACTGGGCAAGTACCTGAGTGGCTCGATGCCAAAGATGAAAGTATCGGTTCTATTACTGGCGTATGGGCAACAAAAAATACCCGTAGCGAAATTTGGGATGCCATGTATAACCGCGAGGTCTATGGCACTTCTGGCCCAAGAATTCAGGTTAGAATTTTTGCTGGCGAGCACTTAACTACTAATCATAACGACATCAATGCTATGGTCAAAGAAGGCTACGACAAAGGTGTTCCTATGGGCGGTACCATTACTGGTGCAGCAAGTGCTCCGGTATTTAATGTTTGGGCGGCCAAAGACAGCATAGGTGCTAATTTGGACCGTATCCAAATTATTAAAGGTTGGGTCGATCAACAAGGCGAGCAACATGAAAAAATTATTAATGTGGTTTGGTCAGATAATCGTAAAGTTGACCAACAAGGTAATTTGACTAAGGTAGGCAATACCGTTGATTTAAAAACCGCGAAATACACTAACAATATTGGTAGTACTATGTTGATGGGCAGCTTTACTGATGAAGAATTTAACAGTGAATTGCCAACTCTTTATTATGCGCGTGTTATTGAAATACCAACCCCTCGTTGGAGTACGTATGACGCAGTCCGTAATAACTTACCCTTATTAACCGATGTTCAAGCAACCATACAAGAACGCGCTTGGAGTTCACCAATATGGTTTATGCCTAATAAAGAAATTGAGCGTTAGGGCTGCAAGCGTGTTAAAAATTAACATTAATAGTAAAAAACAGACAACCCCGCTTTTTAGCGGGGTTGTCTCATCTGCGTGTGCGTTATTGATGTTTGTTTTGTTGAGCATTAATAGCGCGCATGCGAATCAAATTCAATTGGTCTATTTACAAATAGAGCAGCTCGCTACTCATGTTGAAAAATCAGGTGATGCTGAGAGTTTAGCCAGTGTTGAGAGTCCAGACGGTGGCGAAGGCGAAGATTTTCGACTTTCTTACCAAGTCATGTGGAAACAACCGGCTAAGAATAGCAATGTACCATTGAACTTACAATTTAGTGATGGCGTCAAAATCACCAAAAAATCACCTGCTATTATAAGCAATGGCTCGAACATTCAAAATTTTATTCTAACGACAGAGCAGGGGTTAGCTGGGCAGAGTATAACCATAGTTAATCTCGAGAAAACCAATGTTGAGGTGATGTTAAAATATACTAATTCACAGGGTGATTATTCCATTAGAATAACGCCTGAATCGCCAAGTTATACTTTTATAAAATCCCCCTCGTCATGGCAGACCATACAAAGTTATACCTTCTTTGGCATTGAGCACATTCTAGAGGGCTATGATCATCTGCTGTTCGTTTTATGCTTATTGTTAATTGCCTCAACACTAAGAAAATTATTATGGGCCATCACCGGCTTTACCCTTGCCCATTCAATTACCTTAGTGCTAAGTACGCTAAATATAGTGCAACTACCGATAGTGGTGGTGGAAGCCGTAATCGCTTTGAGTATCGTATTTTTAGCCACAGAAATAGCAAAAAACGTCAGCAAAAAAGCACAGCAATCTTCGTTAACCTATCGTTATCCCGTGGCGGTATCTAGCAGCTTTGGTTTATTGCATGGTTTTGGTTTTGCTTCTGTTTTACTCGAGTTAGGTTTACCGAAAAACGATCAGCTGCTTGCTTTAGGTTTTTTTAATATTGGTGTTGAAATAGGGCAAGTGCTCTTTATTGCTGCCGTGCTCTTGTTAATGTCGACGGTGAAAAAAATAATATATATTAGAAAACATGAAAAAATAAATGCCTATGTTATCGGCTCTATTGCCAGTCTGTGGCTTATAGAAAGAGTGATGCAGTTCTAATTAGGTACAGACGTTGAAGATCGTGCCATGTTCATTTGATGGTGAATAAATATATTTAAAGCTCAATAAACTATAAAGGAATATGAAATGATAAAAAAAATATTTTCAAAATCCAGTGTAAAACTAACATCAATGTTAGTAGTTACTGGTTTGGTCTTCGGTGCTTCGCTTGCACAGGCGGCAGAGAAACCTAATATTGTCGTCATTATGGGCGATGATGTTGGCTGGTCTAATATCAGTAGCTTTGGTGGTGATATTTTAGGAACAAAAACACCTAATATTGACCGTATAGCCGATGAAGGCATGCGTTTTACTTCATTTTATGGTCAAGCCAGCTGCACAGCTGGTCGTGCTGCTTTCATTACCGGTCAATTACCTGTTCGTACCGGGTTAACAACCGTAGGGATTCCGGGTACTGACATTGGTTTACAACCGGAAGATCCCACCTTAGCGGATATATTAAAAGCTAAAGGTTATAATACTGGTCAGTTTGGCAAAAATCATTTAGGTGATTTAGAAAAACATTTACCTCATCGTCATGGTTTTGATGAATTCTGGGGCAATCTCTATCATTTAGATGCCAACGAGGTTTATGCTGATAAAGATCGTCCTACTGATGCCGCTTTTAAGAAAAAATATGACCCTCGAGGTGTTATTTCGGGAACGGTTGGCGGTAAAACCAAAGATGAAGGTATCTTAGACCCTGCCAGAATGAAGACCTATGATAAAGAAATATTAGATCACACTTTCGACTACATTAAACGTAAAGCGAAAGAAGATAAACCCTTCTTTGTTTGGTATAACCCCTCTCGTTTACATATCTATCAGCATTTAGAAGAAGATCAAATAGGGACTTCTCGTGCCGATAAAAATGGTGAAGATAATTACAGTGATGCCCTAAAACAGCATGATATTGAAGTCGGTAAATTATTAGACTTACTTGATGAGTTAAAAATCACCAATAATACTATCGTGCTCTATACCACAGATAATGGTGCCTACAAATATATGTGGCCACAGGGTGGTACTTCACCCTTTAGAGGTGATAAAGGCACAACGTGGGAAGGTGGTGTTAGAGTGCCTGCTATTGTTAGGTGGCCAGGTAAAGTTAAAGCCGGCGTCATCAACAGTGAATTAATGTCAATGGAAGATTGGTTTACGACTTTTGCGGCCATTGCTGGCGAGCCTAATGTGAAAGAAAAATTGCAAAAAGGCACTCGTTATAATGGTAAGAACTTTAAAGTGCTCTTAGAAGGTGTTGACCAAACTGATATGTTATTAGGTAAGGGGCCCAGTAAACGAGAAGTTTATTATTACTACGATGAAGCTAACTTAACTGGCGTCCGTTATAAGCAATTTAAAATGTTATTTTCATCTAAACGTAATAGTAAATGGGATGATCAATTAGCCGCTTATGGTCGTCCTATTTTAGTTAACCTATTAATGGACCCATATGAAGAGCATACCGATGACGATTACACCCGTAAATATTCAGAATTTAAAAACTGGGTATATGCGCCGTTATTAGGCTTAATGCAAAAGCACTTAGCTAGTTTTAAAGAGTTTCCACCAAGACAAACGCCTTTAACGGCTGATTTTACCGTTGACATTGAACGGATAAAACAAGCGTTAGGAACACATAATTAATTTTTCTTCTTTAAATAAAACATGAAAAAATACAAGTACCAATAGTCGCGGTGCTTGTGTTTTTAGGCATGTTTAATTACTCAATTGCCTGTATGTGGCTAATTGAAAGAGTGATGCAGCTTTAATGAGTTGTTGAATAAAATAAAAGGAATAATTATGTTTAAAAAATCACTACTGGCTGTGTGTATTGCCGGTTTGAGTTTAACCGCTTGTGGAGAGCAAGCGCAGCCTAATGTTGAGGCTACAGCAAGTGCAGTAAAAAAAGTAAAACTTATTGAAGAAAAACCTAATAAAGTAAGTCAGGCAAAAACCAGTAAAGAAGCCAGCAAAACAGCCAATATAAAAGTATCGACTAAAACTAATTACTCGCCCTATGCCGACCGAGATTATCCAACGCAGTTACTCTTTGGTGAAACTCATATTCATTCTGCACTTTCGGCGGATGCTGGCGGTGGCGGCACGACTTTATTACCTCGCGATTTATACCGTTTTGCTCGAGGCGAGCAGGTATTAAGCAATACTAGTCAACCAGTTAAATTAGACCGACCATTAGACTTTATTTGTTTAACCGAACATACCGATGGTATGGGTTTAATTACCGATCTTTTTAAAGGTACCGAAGCGATCTTGGCCGATAAACAAGGTGCTGAATTTCATCAACGCTTTAGCAAAGGTGGCGCCGAGGCTAAACAAGCTTCATTTGATTTAATCTCAGCCTTTGCTAATAACCAACTCTCAGACGCTTTGCTTTATCAGCCGGGAAACCCTGGTTATACTCGCACTTGGCATGATTTAGTGCAGGCGGCAGAAGAATTTAATGAGCCTCATAAATTTACTACCATGATTTCTTATGAATGGACCTCCATGGTTAAGGGCAATAATTTGCATCGTAATATTATATTGCGCGATGGTCCTGACAGAGCCTTGCAAGTATTACCTTTTACCATGACCGCACCTATTGGTAGCGCTAATCCACAAGATTTATGGCAATGGTTAACCGATTATGAAAAAACAACCGGTGGTCGTGCCATTGCTATTCCTCATAATGGCAACTTATCAAATGGCTGGTTATTTGCTTTACAAGATGATTTCAACAATGGTGCAAAATTTGATTTAGCTTATGTCACCGAACGTGCCAAATGGGAAAAGCTGGTAGAGGTAGGTCAAACGAAAGGTGATAGTGAAACTCACCCCGTATTATCGCCAGATGATGAATTTGCTGATTATGAAACGTGGGACTTTGGTAACCTTGATTTAACCACCAAGAAAACCGATGCTATGTTGGCAACGGAATATACTCGTTCAGCCTTAAAAAATGGTTTGTTATTAGACACTGAGTTTGGTGTTAACCCGTTTAAATTAGGTTTTGTTGGTGGCGGCGATTTGCATACCTCCTTAGTGACTCAAGATGACGATAATTTTTTTGGTGCTTTTGCTTGGATGGAACCGTCGAAAAAACGCCTCAACCAACCAGGAAAGTATAATAAAAAGTTAGATATAGGTTATGACGCTTGGCGTTATGCGACACCTGGCCCAACGGCTGTTTGGGCAACATCTAATACTCGTGCGGGTATTTTTGATGCCATGAAACGTAAAGAAGTTTATGCCACTACCGGGCCTCGTATTCGTCTTAGGGTTTTTGCTGGTTATGACTTTGTGCAGAGCGATCTAAAACAACGTGATATAGCCAGTGTTGGTTACAACAAAGGTGTGCCTATGGGCGGTGATTTAACCAATGCTAAAGACGGTCAAACACCCAGTTTGTTGATTCGTGCATTGCGCGATCCTGATGGTGCTAACCTAGACCGAGTACAAGTGATCAAAGGTTGGGTGGACAGCAAGGGTAAAGCCCATGAGAAAGTGTATGACGTTGCTTGGTCAGGTAAAAAATCAGGTGGGCGTAAAATCAATGCTAAAGGTAAGTTAGCTGCCGTTGGTGATACCGTTGATTTATCCATACCTACTTGGACCAATACCATAGGCTCAGCCCAGCTGGAAACCTTGTGGACTGATCCAAACTTTGATGCCTTAGAAAAAGCGTTTTATTATGTTCGAGCAATAGAAATTCCGACACCTCGTTGGACTGCTTATGATGCGGTACGTTATCAAGTTACTTCTATGCCTAAAGGCATTAAGCTAAAAACTCAAGAGCGCGCTTATACATCGCCAATTTGGTATAACTCTAAGGGCTAAATTAATTAGCATTTTAGGTTAATAGAATAGAGAATAATAGGATAACTATGAAGACCTTATTAAAAGAGCCGTTACTGCATTTTTTACTGTTAGGGGCGGCGCTTTTTTATTTTTATAGTTTGGTTAACGATAACCAAGCAAATGACAATGAAATAACACTTTCAGCAGCTAAAATAGTGCAGCTGAAATACAGTTTTGAAAAAACACGTCAACGACCACCAAGCGAAGAAGAGCTAAACGCTTTAGTTAATAACTACTTTAAAGAGCAAGTGGCTTATCAAAAGGGGGTTGAAATGGGCTTGCTTGATGGTGATAGCATTATTCAAAAGCGTATTCAGCAAAAAGTCGAGTTTATGGTTGAAGACAGTGTTAGTCGCATAGAGCCTGATGATGCAGAACTATCAAGCTTTTTAAAAGAACATCAAGATGATTATCGTAGTGAACAAGTTTTTAGTTTTGTGCAGCTATACTTTGACCCGTCAAAACACCGTGATGTTACCGAGATATTAACTAAAACATTGGCGCGGATAACAGCCTTAGATGAAAGTGAACACACTGCCGTAAAACTTATGCCATTGTCAGATAATATTTTTTTAGACTATCAATATACCGATGTTTCTCATGCCTTTGTCGCGCGCTATTTTGGTAGTAATTTTGCCAACTCTTTAGTGAAATTATCGATGAATACTTGGCAGCAAGAAATACAATCAGGTTATGGAATGCATATTGTTAAATTGAAAACTAAACAAGGCGGTGAACTGCAGCCTTTAGCGGCGGTGCGAGATCAAGTAAAACAAGCTTGGCTTAATGAGCAACGTAAACAAAGCTTAGCTAAATTTTATCAAAGCTTGTTTGTCGAATATCAAGTTAAACAGATTTAACTGATACGAATAAACATCAACAATTTAATGTTAAGTAAAAAGAAAAGCAGGACAAAATGACGGATATAGTTTCACATATAGTTACGGTTTTTTTAGGATTTTTTGCCATCATGAACCCCATTGCTAATACTGCAGCTTTTGCCGGGTTAGTGGGAAATAAGAGTAAAGAGCAACAGAAAAAAATTGCCAAGAAAGCGTTATTGATTACTTTTTTTGTTATTTTAGCTTTCTCTGTATTAGGTAATGCTATTTTTCATTTATTTGGTATTACTTTACCGGCATTAAGAATAACGGGTGGTATTTTAGTGTTTATTATTGGTTATCATATGATCAATGGTAACGGCTCTAGCTTGCATTCAGCAGAGAAAGTAGAGCAGGGGGATCTCGCCGTTTCGCCATTAGCGGTGCCACTACTTGCCGGTCCTGGCACTATTGCTACGGCAATGAATTATTCTTCTTCTGCTGGTTTTGTTGGCATACTTATTACGTTAAGTGTTTTTGCCTTGTTATGTATTATTACTTTCTTTTGCTTTATTTACAGTAGTAAAATTCTAGCAGTAATTGGCGAAGCTGGTTTGAGTATAGTGACTCGTTTGATGGGACTTATTTTGGCGGTCATTGGTGTACAAATGTTTATTGAAGGTGTGATCGCTGTTATTGATTCACTTAATTGACTTTAAATATTGTTAGGTATCATTTGTCAGCTAATATTTGTCAGTCAAACTTTGCAATGAAAGGGCTGCTAAATATTGCTATTTAGCAGCCCTTTTGTTATTTGTACTGCGTTTAATCAGCACTGAGTTTATCAACCCTTAGGGTTAGGTGCTTGTTGAATTAAAGGCCGCTGACCTCCTCAAAATCGGCATCTATGACATCACTATCGTTAGCTGCGTTTGGTTGCTCAGACGCTGCACTTTCAGTGTTAGCCTGCGCTTGAGCTTGCATTGCTAAGTTATAAGTATCATTTAATGCATCGTGACGCACTTCAATCGCTTGTTTATCATTACCATTAACTGCCATTTTTAATTGCTCAATTAAGGTATTAAAACTTGCTTTTTGCTCATCACTAAAGTCGCTCATTGCTCCCGTTACTGTATGAATTAAATGATCTGCTTGATTACGCTGTTCAATGAGTTCACGCTTAGTTTTATCCTGAGCTGAATTTTGCTCAGCTTCATTAACCATGCGATTTACCTCATCTTCCGATAAACCACTCGACGCTGTGATAGTAATGGCTTGCTCTTTACCTGTGGCCTTGTCCGTTGCGGTCACATTTAAAATACCATTGGCATCTATATCAAAGCTAACCTCTACTTGTGCGCTGCCGCGAGGACCTGCTTTAATATCGGTTAAGTTAAATTGCCCCAATGACTTATTATCGCTGGCCATGTCACGCTCACCTTGTAATACATGAACAGTTACCGAGCTTTGGTTATCTTCTGCAGTCGAAAACACCTCACTTGCACGTGTTGGGATAGTGGTGTTTTTACTAATTAACTTAGTAACAATACCGCCTAAGGTTTCAATACCTAAAGACAAGGGCGTTACATCAAGCAATAACACGTCATTTACCGTACCTGATAATACTCCTGATTGAATTGATGCGCCTAGGGCTACCGCTTCATCTGGATTAATGTCTTTACGCGGCTCTTTTTTAAATAAGTTTTGTACCGCCTCTTGTACTTTCGGCATACGGCTTTGCCCGCCTACTAAAATAACATCGCTGATATCGCTAATGTTTAAACCTGCATCTTTTAATGCTTGTTTACACGGCGCAATAGTACGTTGAACTAAGTCATCTACTAAAGACTCTAATTTAGCCCTAGTTACTTTAATATTCATATGCTTAGGACCACTGGCATCGGCAGTAACATAAGGCAAATTAATATCGGTTTGCTTGGTTGATGATAACTCGATTTTAGCATTTTCAGCGGCCTCTTTTACCCTCTGCATCGCTAAAGCATCGCTAGTCAGATCAATGCCTTGATCTTTTTTGAACTCTGCGACAAGATAGTTAATCAGTGCGCTGTCAAAGTCTTCTCCGCCTAAATAGGTATCGCCATTAGTGGCCAATACTTCAAACTGCTTTTCGCCGTCTAGGTTAGATATTTCAATAATAGAAACATCAAAGGTACCGCCACCGAGATCGTAAACCACTATTTTTTGTTCAGAGTTTTGTTCGCCGTCTTTACTTTTATCGACACCGTAAGCTAATGCTGCCGCTGTCGGCTCGTTGATAATACGTTTAACATTTAGACCAGCAATTTTACCTGCATCTTTAGTAGCCTGGCGCTGTGAGTCATTAAAGTATGCTGGTACGGTTATTACCGCTTCAGTAACTTTTTCGCCTAAATAAGCTTCGGCATCTTTTTTCAATTTTATCAATATTTGAGCCGAAATTTGCTGTGGCGATATCGCTTTACCGTCAATTTCTACCCAGGCATCACCATTGTCAGCTTTTACAATTTTGTAGGGTGAGAATTCAATGTTTTTTTGCAGTAATTCATCATCAAACTTGCGGCCAATTAAACGTTTAATAGCGAACAAAGTGTTTTTTGAATTGCTCACTGCTTGTCTTTTTGCCGGATGTCCGGCTAATATTTCATTGTTGCTATAAGCGATAATAGAGGGAGTGGTACGATTACCCTCGCTGTTTTCAATGATGGTAGCTTTGCCACTTTCCATTACCGCGACACATGAATTTGTTGTACCTAAGTCAATACCAATAATTTTAGTCATTATAATTTTCCTTTTATCATTTTAGAAAAGCAGCACCTTGAGTTTGTTTTTCAGTTGTCTTAACTTCGCGCTGCTAGCTGTACCAATGGAATTAATTAGTCCGTTTGGTCTTAGTGGGGCTATCATACGGATTTAACAAAAGTGCTACTGTCAGATAAGTGACAGTTTCCGGTAATAAATTAATTTAATTGTACTCTGACGCTATCTAGGTAGAATATTGCTTACATTCATCAGGTTATTAATATCGTGAGCAGATCATGAACAAGGCCTTAGTCCCGGTAAGTTATCAAGCCAGTGCGACTTTAGTTAAGCAAGCAAAGCTGTTTGCCGAGTTACCGCAAGTTTTATTGGAAAAAATGCAGCGGGATTTTCAGGTTATCAGCTGGTCTAAGGGCCAATACATTAATGCCGACCTATTAACTCAGTATTTTTATGTGTTGCTTGAGGGGCAAGTTGAACTGAAAAAAGTTCATCCGGAAACGGCTCGTGAAGCCACCGTAGATATTTTTTACCCGGGTGATAGTTTTGATGTGATGGTGCTACTTGATGGTCAACCCCATGAGGTGATTATTGCGCCGCTAAATACGGTACGCTTGTTAAGCATACCTATTGATACCATGCGCCATTGGATTTGGACTTACCCTGAGGTTAATAATCAATTCTTACCTTATTTAGCGCAGAAAATGCGTGAACACGAACAACGCGCCACCAGTTTGGTGCTACACGATACCAGTACCCGTTTAAGTCGTTTGATCTTAAAACACATCCATAAAATTAACAGTTATAACGGCGCACCAGATTGTGAGCATAACCAGCATTTGGTTAACGATTTGAATGATGAAACATTAGCGCGCATGGTAGGTTCAGTCAGACAAGTAGTCAACAAGCAACTCAGGCATTGGCAAGCGCAGGGTATTTTAGAGAAGAAACGTAATCAGTTAATAATTAAGGATTTACAGGCGTTAGAGCAAGAAGCGCATTATGATACTCAGTACGATAAAGCTCAGTTGATCAAGTAAAGGTTCTAGCTAAGTAAACATAATCAAAGGCATCTTTACTTAGAAATATAGATCTAGTCCTGGAGCACAGCCAAGCTGGTGCTCCTTCTTAACCTGTGAACTAGTGGGTTACTGCCAGAAGATTGTGGTAAAAATTGTCTTTAATATTGTCTTTAGCATCTTACCAAGTTGCGCCAGCTTGAATATAAACCACGGTATCTTCAGGTCCTTTAGCTAAGTCTGTGCCCATAGTAAAGCCGTAACGCTTGGCAATTAAATAACGAAAGCCAACACCGTAGTTATGCACTGACTCAGCACTGCTTAATTCACTAAAACTTTGTGCGGCTTTACCTACACCGGTGAAAGTATTAAATTTCCAGCGGTAGTTGTACTTATAAGTAAATTCAATTTCAGAAACCGCGACTTTATTGCCTTGATATCTAATCGCGGGTACACCGCGCAAATCGACACTAGGTGGCACATAAGAAGGCAACTTCACCTCATCATTGGCATTGACACCGTCGTATTGCAGCCTTAAGGCAAATAGAAATTTTTCCGATAACTGCCAGTAGTTTAACCCGGAAAAGTGATAACTCATGTAGTCAACATCACTACCAATGGCGTCATCAAAGCGGGTGATATGCATTTGATAGTCATAACCGTGTTCAGGATTCATTGGGTTATTTCGTGAGTCATATTCAGCCAACAGACCAAAACCTGAAGTTGTCACTGATTGAGATAAATGATGATCAAAAAAAGTATTGACCGTATCATTCAAATTATCCGTAGGAAGAAAACTAACATCTTTAACGTTGGCTAAACTCGTTTCTACGCTTCTATAGACCTGACGACCGCCAAGAAACCATTTACTCTCTCCAAGGCGAATTTTCAATTCTTGCAATACTATTGGACCATTGATATTTAGCTCAATTGGCCGCTTTAAATCGGTACCACCTAATGAATAAAAGTCTAAATTGAAATCACTGTACAGCAAATAACCCTTGTAACGTACGGTATCTTTAAGCCAAAAGCCCATATGACCAAAACCAAAACCTTTACTGCCATTAGCGGTAGCGCCAGCGCCGACTAAAGAGATATTACTGGGCAAAACAAAATGTTTACTATTGTCGCTGTGAGTAATTCGTTGTTTTTTTTGTTCATCAGACTCATGAAAAAACACCCCTAATAGCGCTAACCCATTACCGGTTGCCGGCTCAGTAATGATAGTTGGCACCGGTAGAAAGCCTAAAGGTACTTCAGACAGATAGCGACTTGCATCTAACATGCCGTCATCTGGGTCGAACATATATTTATCAATAAAAGATGTTGCATTGACAGTTGGCATTAAACTGAGCAATAACGAGGCAATTAAGAGTTTGTTGCTGGCCTTCATTATTAAAATCCTTAGTCATATTAAAGTAAAAAAAGCTTATTGATAAATTCAATAAGCTCAAGGTAATATTTGCGTCTTAGTTTAAATTTCAGCTTATAGTTCTGCTTAAATTTAAAAACCTAAGCCAATGTTTTTAGGTGGGAATTTTTTGAAAGTTGCTGCATGTGCTTTCGCTTCCGCACCCAGCGAAGCAACCCAAGGATTCAGTCTATGGCCAACAGGTAGCTCTTCTTTAGGGTCAATAAAT